>NZ_JAEPRP010000152.1:0-18240 GCF_016652895.1 Ensifer sp. SSB1 | reverse complement strand
TGAACGGAGCGAGCGGTTCCTTCAGGGTAAAGGCAACGGTGTAGTCGTCGATCTTGGAAACCGCTTTCAGGCTATCGGCAAGCTTGGTGTTGAAGGTGATGTAGGTGCCGTTGCTGATCTTCGCATAGGGATGATCCGACTTCAGCATCCGGTCGAAGGTGAACACCACGTCATCGGCGTTGAAGTCCCGCGTCGGGATAAACTGATCGTTGGACTGCCACTTCACGCCCTTGCGCAGCTTGAAAGTGTAGGTCCGGCCATCCTCCGAGATCGTCCAGCTTTCAGCCAGTGCCGGTTCGATGTCCGAGCTGTTTGCCTTCACGGACACCAGATTGTCGTAGATATTGGCCAGCACGTTCGACGTCGTTCCGCTGCTGCTCAGCTGCGGATTGAAGATTTCCGGCGATCCCTCCACGCATACCGACAAGACGCCGGCATGCGCCGATGTCGAAAGCGCCAAAGTCAGTAGGGCCGTTCCCAAGGCTATTCTCATTCTCGTTCCCTTTTTGAAGCAGATCGAACGCCCGATCTGTCGTGTTTGGTTGGTGTGAGAGAAGCGAGACGGGATATGATTGTCAAATATCAAATTATCCGCTCATTATAACCAAAATTCATGTTGCTCGATTCCAAGCAGAGGCATACCCATGAACATCCGCCAGTTGGAGGCGTTCCACAACACCGTCGAGACCGGCTCGGTCACGCTTGCCGCTGAGCGCATGCGGATCTCTCAGCCGGCGGTCAGCAAGCTCCTGCGCAGCTTTTCCGATGCCTGCGGCTTTCAGCTTTTCGTTCGCGCCGGCGGCCGGCTCACGCCAACGCTCGAAGGCCGTATGCTCGCGGGCGAGGTCGCCAAGATGTTCTCGGGGACCGCGCGCGTGGCAAGGCTCGCCGATGCCGTCCGCAATCAGGAATGGGGGGAGATCACGCTTGTCGCTCCGCCGGCGTTGACCACGCGTTTTCTCGCGCAGGCGCTTTCGCCCCTGCTTGCCGAACAGCCCGATATTCACTTCACGATGCGAAGCCTGCCTTCGCCGCGCATCATCGATCTCGTCGCGGCACAGCAGGTGGATATCGGCCTCAGCGTGCTGCCATTCGAACATCCCAATGTCGATGCCGAGCGCCTGATGCGTTTCGAAATGGTCTGCGTGCTTCCTGCGGGCCATCCGCTGGCGGACAAATCCGTCATCGATCTGGAAGATCTCGGCGGCGATCCCTTCGTCTCACTGGCGCGTGACGATTGCTCGTTGATGACGATCGACCGTGCCTTTCAGATCAAGGGCGTGCAGAAGAGAAACCGCATCGAGGTTCCGCTCTCTGAGACGGCCTGCTGCTTCGTCGCCAGTGGCGTTGGCGTCTCCATCGTGCCTTCATTCGTCGGGCTCGATTTTGGCAGCGACGTTCTGGTGCGGCGGAGTATCGTTCCGGAAACGACGATCGATCTGTGGCTGCTTACACCGAGGAACCATCCACGATCGCTCGCAGCCAGCAGGCTCATCGAATTTCTGCGGCAGGCGGTCGCCCCGTTCGACAAGCTTCAGTCCCGACCGAGCGCGCCTGAATGACGGCGCGCCGGATCATGCGAGAAATCGTCGTCTCGCATGATCCGGCCAGCGACGGCTACTTGTAGGCCGAGACGACCACTTCAATCAGTGTGTCACCACCGAGATCGGCAACGCCCACGGTCGCGCGGGTCGGAAGCTCTTCGGGGCCAACCCAGGCCTTCCAAACGGCATCCATGTCCGGCTTCTTGCCTAGGTCGGTCACGAAGATCGTGGCCGTCAGGAGCTTCGTCTTGTCGGTGCCAGCTTCCGCCAGATAACGATCGATCTTCGCTAAGATTTCCCGGGTCTGGCCGGCCATGTCGAGGCTTTCGTCGTCGCAGGTCGTGCCGCCGACATAGACGATGCCGTTGTGTTCTACGACACGGTGCATGATGGGCGTGCGGAGATGACGTTCTGCCATTTTAGTTTCCTTTGTTGAGGGGTTAGCTTCTGTCGGAATGGTCGCCGGTGACGGCCTGGACGGCATCCGGCGTGAGGGGGAGCGAGGCGAACTCGCGCAAGGGAACAGGCTTAATCGGTGTGCGAATCCGGTAGGTGCCGATATCGGCGGGGGGCCGCTGTTGCACGTCAGCCAGAATTTCGGTGATGGTCGCCGTGCACATGCGCCCCTGGCACGGCCCCATGCCACAGCGCAGCATCGTCTTGAGCTGGTTGGGGCCGACCACGTTGCGCGCGGCGGCGTCACGGATGGCACCGACCGTCACTTCTTCGCAGCGGCATGCGATCGCCTCCCGATCGGTCGGCGCGCGAAACACCACGGCGGGCTGATAGAGCGTGTCGATGAAGGTGCGGCCGCGCGACAAGATTCTACGCCGATTTTCTTGCTTCGCCAGAAGTGGCCCGATCTGGCGCGTCTTCTCCGGAAAGAGATCGCGACAGGCGGCCAGCGCCGCTATTCGCCCGCCGACCTCCGCGACAAGCGCGCCACCTATGCCGCCGCCGTCACCGGCGACGTAGATTGCCGGCAGCGAGGATCGGCCGTGCCTATCCAGTTGCGGCTGAAAACACTTCTGCCGGTCATTCCAGGCAAGAAGGCAGCCGGTCGCATTCGCCAGGTTGTTGTTCGGGACGACGCCCTGATGCAGGAAAGCGCTGTCGATGGCGATTTCCTCCGTCCGGCCCCTGGCCTTAAAGCGGATCGCGGCGACCCGCTCCTGACCGATGATCTCGATGGTCCCGACGCCGGTGAAAACCGGCACCGAGCGCCGGACCTTCGCCAACAGCGCCAGGCCTTTCAGCAGATAGGGCGAAACCAGAAATGGGGGCAGGAAAGGAAGGGCCTTTGTCCAGTTCGAACGCGGCGTGGTGTCGAGCACCGCGACGAGGTTGCCGCCCGCCTGCAGCAATTGGTCGGCAAAGAGATAAAGCAGGGGACCGCTCCCTGCCAAAACAACGCGACCGTCGGGCACCAACCCGGAAGATTTGAGTGCGATCTGGGCCGCGCCGATCGTCATCACGCCGGGAAGCGTCCACCCCCTTACAGGCATCGGCCGTTCCATCGCGCCGGTGGCGAACACGACCCGCCGCGCATGGACGATGCTGCTTTTGCCGCCGGCCGAAACGCGCAGCTCAACCGCTGTCTTTCCATCGGTCTCGCCTTGCTCGACACTCCAGACAAGTGCTTGGGGCACGTAGGTCGCGTCGCACTGCAGAAACGCTTTAAGGACATCCTTTCCCTTCCAGTAGTCCTTGCCGAGGAAGGCGCGTCTTGCCGGCGAATTCCCTTCGATCGACCGGTAGATCTGGCCGCCGGGGCCGGGGTTTTCGTCGAGGAGGATCGTTCGCGCGCCGGCGGCCGCCGCTTCCGCCGCCGCTGCCATTCCGGCCGGCCCTGCACCGATGATGGCGAGATCGTATTCGCGGTCGAGACGATGAAGATCATCGATTTTCCGGAGCGCCATCGTCAGCACCCTTCGTCCAGAGAGCGGGCACCGCTTTGCGATGAGATCGCCATCCCGTCACGCACGATGGTCATGCAGGCCTGCCGGTTCTGAACGCCGTCGATGGTGACCAGGCATTCGAAGCAGACACCCATCAGGCAATAGGGCGCGCGTGGGCGATCGCCGACGACGCTTCTGCGCAACGTGCTGATACCTTGGCCAAGGAGTGCTGCGGCCACCGTCTGCCCAATGTCGACGCGCATCGGGATGCCGTCGAACGTAATGGCGACGGTTTCCGCTGCTTTATCAATTCTGCGAAACATGAAATCTCCGGCCGGGGAATGTGTTACCGGCAAGTACGGCCTGCTGGGTGGCGATCTCACCGGCGACGACGAGCGCGTGGATTGCGGCAAGCGTCACGCCGGAATGGCACATCGCCACATAGGCACCGGGATAGGCGGCCGACTGCTCGTAAATGGGCAATCCGTCGGGCGTCTTGACGCGGAAGCCGGCCCAGGAGCGAAGGACGTTGACGCCACTCAGGCAGGGAAATGTCCTGATGGCCCGATCGGCCAGAACCGCGCTGATGTCCTGGTTGGTGGCAATCGAGTCCGTGTGGGTTTCCTGGCTGTCACCGATCATCACGCCGCCTTCGTCAGCTTGTCTGAGCGTGGCCGAGGTGTAGGGGAAAAATGGCCGGCATTTTTCGGTGACGAGGATCTGCCCCTTGCTGCGCACGGAGGGCGCGTGAATACCGACCATCGCGGCAAGCCGGCTGTTGCCGACGCCAGCCGTCAGGACGACGCGTTTGGCGAGAACCTCGCCCCAGGAACCCTTCAATTGGAATCCGCCCGATCGGGGGGTGATCTCGTCGATCTCACAATGCGGCTCGTAAGCAGCGCCGAGATTTATCATGCCTGTATGAAGCGCCCGGAGCAGGCGGAGCGAGTTCACGTCGCCATCCATTGGAGAATAGACGGAGCCGACGACATCCCGCCCGATCGCCGGCACCAGTTTCGCCGTCTCTGCGTGGTCAAGCAGGGTATGTTCCGCGGCATCATCGCCGAGT
Source organism: Ensifer sp. SSB1 (assembly GCF_016652895.1). NCBI lineage: Bacteria > Pseudomonadati > Pseudomonadota > Alphaproteobacteria > Hyphomicrobiales > Rhizobiaceae > Ensifer > Ensifer sp. SSB1. Next base: position 13,729 of record NZ_JAEPRP010000152.1, on the reverse strand, counting down.
TCGCGCGCAACCGACACGACGTCTTCATGCGCCCGTGCCAGCTCGGCCTCGCTCAGCGCAAAGGTGAAGCCCCCATTTTGCTTCACGGCAACGTCTATGGCGGAAGTCTCTTGCAAGGCGGCCGCAAATTCCGGCCAAAGGCGGGTCGAGCGCATTGTCCAGCGTGCATAATGGGGCGCGCCGAGACCCTTGCCCTGAACCCAGATCAGCGCAAAGTTGGCGCGAGATGCGCGCAGCGACAGATCGTCTCCGTCGAGAAGCAGCGGGCGCTCACCCGCGCGCGCCAGGCCCCAGGCGAGGGCGGCGCCCACAAGGCCTGCTCCAATGATGACGATGTCCTGATCTGGTAGTCTGCGCATGCTTTTCGGTCCGTTTGCCGGCGCGGCCCGTCCAAAGTTCGGACGGGCCGGTTGTCGAGGCTTATTCCTGCGGGCTCACGTCCACCTTGAACCACTTCTCGGAGAGCTTCTTCACCGTGCCGTCGGCGACGGCAGCCTTGATGACGTCGTCGAAACGAGCCTTCAGTGCGGTGTCTTCCTTGCGCAGTCCGACGCCGATCATGCCGAACACCTTGCCCGAGAAGAGCGGGCCGGTGAGTTTGGCACCCTTCATGTCGTCCTTCTCGAGCGCTGCTGCGAGAACGGTCGCATTGGCCACGACTGCGTCGAGGCGGGCGCTCGCGAGATCGAAGTTGTGCTCTTCGGTGGTCTTGTATTCGCGAACGTCGGCGCCACCTTGAAAGTACTGTTCCATGAACGCGGAAGCCGTGGTGGAGCCCTGTACGCCGACAGCCTTGCCCTGGATCTTCTTGGCAATTTCCTGAAGTACGGGCTTGGCGGCATCGGAATCGACCGAAAGCGGTTTGCCGGTTTCCGGCAGGTTGGCGAGTTCGCTGTCTTCCATTGCCGCAAAGGAATTGATCGCTGTGGCGTAGGGGGCGGAGAAGGCCATCACTTCCTCACGCTTCGGCGTGATGCTCATGGCCGCCATGATGGCATCGTATTTGCCGGCGGTCAGCGAAGGGATGATGCCATCCCAGTTCTGCGCAACGATTTCGCACTTGGCCTTCATGCGTCCGCACAGGTCGTTCGCCAGGTCGATCTCGAAGCCTTCCAGCACATTGTTGGGGCCGGAAAAGTTCCACGGCGCATAGGCGCCTTCCGTGGCGATGCGGATCACGTCCTCCGCTTGCGCGACATGGGCCGTTGCCAGCAGGCCTGCGGCAGACAAGACAATCTTCAGTTTCATGCGTTCTCCTCTCTTGGTTTTTTTCAAAGTTGGTTTCAGGCGTTGTGCTTGGAAATGAACTGGCGGAAGCGCTCGCTCTTCGGGTTCGAGAAGACCTGCTCCGGGCGACCGTCCTCTTCAATCAGCCCCTTGTGCAGGAACAGAACCCGGCTCGAGACGTCGCGGGCAAAGCCCATCTCATGGGTGACGACGAGCATGGTGCGGCCCTCGGCTGCGAGATCGCGCATGACCTTCAGCACCTCGGCGACCAGTTCCGGATCGAGTGCCGAAGTCGGTTCATCGAACAGCATGATCTTGGGTCGCATGGCGAGTGCCCGGGCGATCGCCGCACGTTGCTGCTGGCCGCCGGAAAGATGTGCCGGATAGAAGTTGCGCTTGTCGGCGATCCCCACCCGCTCGAGGAGGGCTTCGGCCTCCGCGACGCATTCGGCGCGTTTGCGCTTTTGCACATGGACCGGCGCCTCGATCAGATTTTCCAGGATCGTCAGGTGTGACCAGAGATTGAAGGACTGGAACACCATCGTCGCCTGGGAGCGAAGCCGCAGCAGTTGCTTCGGATCGGCGACGCGCGGTGCGAAGCCCGAACGCTGCGTAAGCCTGTAGCTCTCACCGTGAATGGAGATTTCGCCGGCATCCGGCACTTCCAGCATGTTGATGCAGCGAAGCAGCGTGGACTTGCCGGAACCCGAGGCCCCAAGGATCGAGACGACTTCGCCCTGGTTGGCACTGAGCGAGATGGAATGCAGCACCTTGTAGGCACCGTAGCTCTTCTCGAGCCCGGTGATCTTCACGGCCGGCGCGAGGGGCGCGTTCATCATGCATTTTCTCCTGCGGCACGTCGGTAGAGGGGTTGGCGCTGCGCGGCCGAAAGCCGGTATTCGAACAGCTTGAACAGCCGGCTGACGATGAAATTGAGCAGCAGATAGATCGCGCCGGCGGCGATGAAGATCTCCACGGGCCGGTAGGTCGCCGAGATGAGTTTTGCCGCCAGCCCGGTGACTTCCATCATGGTTATGGTCGAGGCCAGCGCCGTCGATTTCACCATCAGGATCACTTCGTTGGAGTAGCCAGGCAGCATCTGCCGCAGCGCCTGTGGCGCGATGATGCGGCGAATGAGAGTGAAGCCGCTCATCCCATAGGCACGCGCGGCTTCGATCTGCCCCGCAGGCACTGAGAGAACGCCGCCGCGGATGATTTCGGCGCTGTAGGCTGCTGTGTTGAGCGCGAGCGCCAGCGCTGCGCACCAATAGGCCTCCCGCAGGAACGGCCAGAGGAAGGTCTTGCGCAGTTCGGGAAACTGGCTGAGGCCGTAGTAGATGAGGTAGAGCTGCACCAGAAGCGGCGTGCCGCGAAAGATGAAGATGTAGATCCGCGCCAGAAGGTCGAGCGGTGTCCAGGTCGACAGTCGCATCGCTGCGAGAACAATTGCCAGAACGGCGCCGGAGGCGACGGATACCGCCATCAGTTGCAACGTCAGCGGGATGCCGCTGCAAAGCTGCACGAAGGCGTCGTAGATGAAGGGTAGATCGATCATAGTGCCCGCCTGATCCCGCGCATGGCGCGCTTCTCTGCAATCCGGAACAGGACGCCCGACACGAAGCTGATCAGCAGGTAAAGCACCGCAGCCGTCAGGAAGAAGGTGAAGGGTTTGCGTGTCGAACCTGCGCCGATCTGTGCCTGCCGCATCAGTTCGATCAGCCCCACCACCGAGACGAGTGCGGATTCCTTCAGCACCAGTTGCCAGACATTGCCGACACCCGGGATTGCGAACCGCGTCGCCTGGGGGAGGATAATGCGGCGAAACAGAAGGTGGTTCGGCATGCCGTAGGCCCTTGCCGCTTCAATTTCGCCCTTGGAGAGCGCGAGCACCGCACCGCGATAGACTTCGGCCTGATAGGCGCCTGAAACCACCCCGATCGCCAGAGCGCCGGTCAGGAACACGGGGGCGCTGATGAAGCCCTCGGATCCGAACAGAGCGCCGAGTTGGCTTAAAACCGCGCTGCTGCCGAAATAGAAGAGATAGATGACGAGCAGATCGGGAATGCCGCGCAGGATGGTGGTGTAACCATCTGCCAATATCCTCAGAGCGCGCAGCGACGAGAACGACGCCGCCGCGGAGAGACAGCCAAAGACCGCCCCGGCGGCAAAGCCGCTGAGGGCAACGCAAAGCGTAACGCCTGTCGCCCTGAGCATATCCATGCCCCAGGCTCCCTCGGCGAACCCCATCAGATCGAGATACGCGCTCAAAGCACCCACCAGTTTGTTCCCTTGGTGCGGCGCCGGTTCTGCCAGGCGCCACGGTTTGTTTTCAGTGGGTTTGACAGCTTGATTCAATACCGTCAAATTCGTAATTGGACCGAGAGCATAACCAAATATTATGGTGATCCATGAACCTGCGTCAGGTAGAGGCGTTCCGAACCGTCATGTTGACCGGGAAAATGACGGCGGCGGCGGAGCTGATGTCCATCACCCAGCCGGCGGTGAGCCGGCTGATCCGCGACTTCGAAATCGATACAAAGCTGAAGCTGTTCGACCGGCGGGGAAACCAGCTGACGCCCACGCGGGAAGCGCTGACGTTGCTTCAGGAGGTGGAGCGGGCCTATGTCGGCCTATCGCGCATCAAGACGTTTGCCGAGGAGATCAGCCGGCAGAACGCCGGCATGCTTCGGATTGCCGCCATGCCGGCCCTTGCCAACGGGATCATGCCGCGTTTCCTCGCGTGGTTCCTGCGCGACCGGCCGAACGTTCATGCCTCGCTCAACGGTATTCCGTCGTCTCTCGTGATCGAGGCGGTCGCATCGGGGCAGGTGGACCTTGGCTTTGCCGACGGTCCGCTCGACCGTCCCGGGTTTCTGATCGAGACCCGCCCAATACCGGCGGTCGTCGCTGTTCCCGCTGGTCACAGGCTTGCCGACCGGGAAAACATCATGCCGGCCGATCTCGCCAATGAGCGCATGATCACCCTGGAGCCCGGCACGCTATTTGCCATGCGGGTGGAGGTGGCGCTGGCCGGCATTCCAAGGTCATCGACGTTGGAGACGCGCCTTTCCCATACCGCGCTGACGCTGGTCTCCGAAGGGGCGGGCATTGCGATCATCGATCCATCGTCCGCGACCGAATTCCGGGGGCGCGGCGTCGTCGTCAGGCCGTTCGGGATCTTCGTCGACGCCGGCTTCCTCGCGATCCGTCGCAGCCAGGGTTCCGATAGCGTCCTTGCCGAACGCTTCGTCACCGAATTCTGGAGCTATCACGAGGCGTTGCTGCGCGGGGACCAGGACTTCCGCGTTCAATCCGCGCCATAGGAGCCGGCACGGCCGCCTGGACTGTGGAAGGCCTGCTGGAAATAGGAGCGAAGCGCGGTCATTGCCGGCGTGAACTCGGTGCCTCTGCGCCAGGCGAGGCCGACATCCATCGCCGGAACCGCGTCGCGCACATCGATCGTTTCGATGCGGCGCCCTTCCAGCGACCAGGGGCGGTGAACCATGTCCGAAAGGATCGCCACACCCTGGCCATTGGCGACGAGAGACCGAACCGCTTCCACCGATGACGTTCGAAGGATGACGCGTGGCTGAAAGGTCGATGCGCTCCAATATTTGAGCGAGGTGTGGGCGGCCTCATCGACCGTCAGCATGATGTAGGGCTCCTGGGCGATCTCACGAAAACCAACATTGTCGCGCGTAAGCAGCGGGTGCTGGGCGGGAACCCAAAGCCGCCGCGTCGAACTCATGAGCTTCTCGGTCTGAAGCGCGGGATTGAGGATGTTGGATGTGAGCAGCACCGCCATATCGTATCGGTTCGTCAGCAATCCTTCCTCGATCGACTCGCGATTGAGCTCGAACAGCTGAACCTCGAGCTTCGGGAACAGCCGCCGCAGCCGCTCGATGTGCTGCGGCAGGAAGTAACCGATCACCGTATAGGTGGCTGCAATGGCGAGCGTCCCCTCGACCGAGCTGCTGACGACGTTGAGATGCGTTGCCTCGTCCACCTTCTTCAGGATCTCGTAGGCATGCGAGAGAAACTGACGGCCCGCCATGGTCAGGTCCATGCCGCTCGGTGTGCGCAGGAAGAGGCTGGCTCCCACGATCCGCTCCAACTCCTTGATCGCGGTGGTGATGGCCGACTGCGAAATGGAGAGATCGACAGCAGCCTGCGAGATCTGCCCGAGTTCGGCGGTGGCGACGAAATAGCGAAGCTGGCGAAGGCTGATCGACATCGACTTCTCTTCTGATTTTTCGATAACGCAGGCCAGGAAATCAGAAAGCCTGCCCGCTCCTTGTGCAGATATTTGATCGCGTTTCAGGCAGATCCGCATAAATAGCGGTTTCAACGGTATTTTCTCATGAACGATATTGCAACTGCGAATTCTGAAAAACAGATATAAGGAATATGAAAATAGAATTTTTCAAATGCACCAAATGCTCCTAGCGTTTCCTTCATTGAAGGTTTGGCCGGCTTTCGAGGCGGCCCTGATCGAAGGGAATGATCTTGCTCGACGTCGTCGACATCAACTGTGACATGGGAGAGGCCTTCGGTCGCTGGAATATCGGCGACACCGACGATGCGACGCTCATGGCGCTGATCAGCTCCGCCAACATTGCCGCGGGCTTCCATGCCGGCGACCCCAATCTGATGGACGAGACCGTGCGGCTCGCAGCCGAGCATGGCGTCGGCATCGGGGCGCATCCGGGTTACCGTGACTTGCAGGGCTTCGGTCGCCGCAAGATCGCGGGTACCGCACGCGAACTGGTCAACGATATCGTCTACCAGGTGGGCGCCATCCGTGAGTTTGCAAGACGGCATGGCACGAGCCTGCAGCATGTGAAGCCGCACGGCGCGCTTTACATGGAGATGGCGGTCAACCGCGAACTCTCGCAGATCTTCCTGCAATATATGCGCACGGTGGCACCGACCGCCTTCGTTTTCTGCATGGCCGGTTCGGAGACGGACATCGCCGCACGCGAAGTCGGGCAGCCGGTCATTCGCGAGTTCTATGCCGATCGCGACTACGACGACAGTGGTTCGATCGTCTTTACCCGTGACGCCGGGCGTCCCGACCCGGCCGCGATCGCACGGAAAGTGGTGCGCGCCTGCAAGGAAGGGCGTGTGCGAACAGTGGCTGGCAGCGACATCGACATCGCGTTCGAATCCATCTGTTTCCATTCCGATACACTCGGTGCACTCGATATCGTGCGCCTCATGCGGGAAGCGCTGGCGGTGGAGGGTATCCGCATCGCTCCTGTTTCACAGCTCAGAGCGGGATGAGGAAAAATGTGGGCGGCCTTTTCGCCCGCATCCCACTCTAAGTTATTAGATTCAATCATGCTTTTTGTCAGTCCGATCAAAAGCATCAAGACCAAATGACAAAGCGGAGGCAACCATGAGCAAGCACGAAATCCGATCGCCCCTTCCAGGAACCTTCTATCGGTCGTCTGCTCCGGATGTGCCACCGTTCAAATCGGACGGCGATGCGGTAGCCTCGAATGAGGCGATCGGTCTGATCGAAGTGATGAAGACCTTTCAGGAGATCCAGGCGGGCGTCACCGGCGGCAGCATCCGGTTCCTCGTCGACAATGAAGAGCCGGTCATGGCCGGTCAGGTGATCGCCGAGGTGGAACAATGACCATCCGTTCAGTCCTGATTGCCAATCGCGGCGAAATCGCCGTGCGCATCATCCGGGCGGCAAAGGCGCTCGGTATTCGCACGGTTCAGGTCTATAGCGCCGCGGACGCGGATATGCTGGCCGTGAAGCTCGCGGATGAAGCCATCGAAATCGGTCCACCGGCGCCGAAGAAATCCTACCTCGATATTGCCGCCGTGATCGCGGCCGCCAAGCGTGCCGGCGTCGATGCCGTGCATCCGGGCTACGGCTTCCTGTCGGAGAACGGCGATTTCGCCGATGCGGTGGTTGCTGCCGGCATGATCTTCATCGGCCCTTCGGGTGACGCCATCCGGCTGCTCGGCGACAAGGTGCAGGCCCGTGCCGTTGCCGAGAAGGCAGGTATGCCGACGGTGCCCGGCAGCAACGGCCGGATTTCGAGCGTGGAAGAGGCGCATGCGGTAACGGCTGAGACCGGTTTTCCGGTCATGATCAAGGCGGCCGCCGGCGGTGGAGGGCGAGGCATCCGCATCGTCAACGATCTGGCGGAGCTCGACAAGCAGTTCCCCCAGGCGTCGGCTGAGGCGCTCGCCTCTTTCGGCGACGGCGGCCTCTACCTCGAGAAAGTCATCACCCGCGCGCGTCACGTCGAGGTGCAGATCCTCGGTGATGGCGAGAACTTCGTGCATTGCTTTGAGCGCGAGTGCTCGCTGCAGCGCCGCCGCCAGAAGGTTTGGGAAGAGGCGCCTTCGTTCCTCCTGCCTGCAGATGTGCGACAGAAGCTCTGCGACAGCGCCGTGGCGCTCGCCCGGGCCGTCGGCTATCGCGGCGCCGGCACTGTCGAATACCTCTATGACGATGAAACGCGAGACTTCTACTTTATAGAGGTCAACACCCGCATTCAGGTCGAGCATCCCGTCACCGAGATGATCACAGGCATCGACCTCGTGCAGGAGATGTTCCGTGTCGCCGGCGGCGCGTCGCTCTCCGTGCGTCAATCGGACATCGCCGTGCGCGGCCACGCGATCGAGTGCCGGATCAATGCCGAGGACCCGGCACGCGGCTTCATGCCGGCGCCCGGCAGGATTTCCCGTTTGAGCGTGCCTGAAGGCGAGGGCGTTCGTTTCGATACGATGCTCTACGAAGGCTACACGATACCGCCCTTCTACGACTCCCTGCTTGGCAAGCTGATCGTCTGGGGCGAGGACAGGTCAGCGTGTCTCGCCAGACTTTCGCGAGCGCTTGCCGATTTGAAGATCGAAGGGGTGCCGACGACGATCGCCCTGCATCAGGCGCTGGCCGCTGACGCGCAAGTCGCGGCGGGTGCGTTCCACACCCGCTTTCTCGAAACTTGGCTGGAAACCGAATTTGCCGCCCTGGGCGGCCGCACCGCGGAGGTCGCGTGATGCCGACACGTTATACGTTTGGAGGCGACGAGCATCTGTTCGTCGAATGCAGCGACGAGATGTCGCTCGAAGCCTTCTTCAATAGCCTTTCCATGGCGAAGGGCGTGCGGGAGAGCCGCATCCGCGGCGTCACGGAAATCTGCCCGGCGAACGCTTCTTTCCAGATCAAGTTCGATCCTGACGTCCTCAAGCCGGATGACGTTCTGAAGGAAGTCCGGGCGATCGAGGGGGCGGCGGAGCGGGCTGAGCCGGTCATCCGTACGCGCATCGTCGAGATCCCGGTCTTCTACAACGACCCCTGGACGCACGAAACGCTGATGCGCTTCCGTGAACGGCACCAAGACCCCGGCGGTACAGACCTCGACTATGCGGCGCGCATCAATGGCTACGACGCTGTGACCGACTTCGTAGCCGCCCACTCAGGCTCGCCCTGGTTCGTCTCAATGGTCGGTTTCGTTGCGGGCCTGCCCTTCATGTATCAGATGGTCGAGCGGCAACGGCAGATCGAGGTGCCGAAGTATCTCAGGCCGCGGACCGATACGCCAAAGCTGACGGTCGGCCACGGCGGCTGTTTCGGCTGCATCTATTCGGTGCGGGGCGCCGGCGGCTACCAGATGTTCGGCATCACGCCGATGCCGATCTTCGATCCGACGCAGACGACCAGCTATTTGCGCGATTTCATGGTGTTCTTCCGCCCTGGCGACATCGTCAAGTTCAAGCCGATCGACCGCGACGCCTATGATCAGGCGGTCGAGGACGTCGACAAGGGCCGCTTCGCGCCACCGATCCGCGACGTCAGCTTCGATCTGCGCGAGTTCCAGAAGGATATCGCCGGATACAACACCAAGCTGGAGGGTGTGCTCAATGGCCATTAACGTGCTGCATCATGGTCTGGCGACCACCATCCAGGACCTTGGCCGTCCCGGCTACTTCCATCTCGGTATCCCGATCGGTGGCGCAATGGATCGCTACGCGATGCGTGCCGCCAACTTGCTTGTCGGCAACGATGAAGGCGCTGCCGGGCTGGAGGCGGTCTTCCTCGGGCCCAAACTCGAATTCACCGAAGATGCGCTCGTTGCCGTCACCGGCGCCGACATGCCGGTCAAGGTCGACGACGTGCTGCAGCCAGGCTGGACGGCCTTTCGGGTGAGGGCCGGCCAAACCCTGAGCTTCGACTTCCTGAAATCCGGCGCGCGTATCTATATCGCCGTCTCCGGCGGCGTCGACGTGCCGGAAGCCCTTGGCAGTCGCTCGACCTATCCCATCGGTGCGCTTGGTGGATACAAGGGACGCGCGCTTGCAGCCGGTGACGTGCTGCCGGTTGGGCAAGCGAGCGTCGGCCGCGAAGGGCTAGCGGTTGACGAAAGCCTGCGCCGCAAACCCGCGGCACCTGCCGCACTGCGCGTGCTGCCGGGGCTCTACTGGGATCGCCTGACGGACGAGGCGAAGCAGAGCTTCTTTGCCGACGAGTGGAAGGTGGCGCCGGAAGCCGACCGCATGGGCTATCGCTTCCGCGGTGGCCGCAAGCTCAGCTTCGTCGATCGTGACCAGCCATTCGGTGCCGGCTCCGATCCTTCGAACATCGTCGACAGTTGCTATCCCTACGGCTCGATCCAGGTGCCGGGCGGGACGGAGCCGATCATCCTGCATCGCGACGCCGTATCGGGCGGCGGCTACTTCATGGTCGGGACTGTGATCTCGGCGGACATGGACCTCATCGGTCAGTTGCAGCCGCATACACCGACCCGCTTCGTCGAGGTGACGATGGAGGAAGCGTTGGCGGCTCGCGCCGAAGAGGGCAGGCGGCTTGAAGCCTTGCGGGCGGCAATTGCCGGAAAGGCGTGACACTAGCGGCGATCGGCCGCCCAAGCGGCTGTTGGCCCTCAACATGAACAGTTCGATTGCGGCCGGTAACTAGGCGCTTTGGTGACGGGAGGGCGAATGATGAGGAGGGCGGACCTGACTTTGCGATCGGCGTCGTCCGCATCAGTTCGCGGCGCCCGTCTCGCATCGTTGCACCCGCTATTCGACGACCCGTGTCAGGTAAGCAGCGGTGACGCTGGGGCCGGGAATGATCGCCACGATCTTCATCTGTGCGATCGTCCGGTTCAGCGACGCGTCGATATGGCTTTCAAGCATCGACGCCGCCGCTGCGTTGGCGCCGCGCGTCATCAGCTCGACAATAAGCTTCAGTTCCGCGATGACCGCCGGGTCGCCCGGCAGACCCAAATGCCGAAGCAGTCTCTCCGTGGCCGTCACCGGCAAGAGGTTGTTGCGGATCAGTTCGCGCAGGCGTTCGTTCGGCATCGCAAGCACGCAGGCCTCGGTGAACTCCACCAGAATGTCTTCAAGGCCCAGCCAGCCGTCCACGTCCTGCGTCTGACCGAACTCGACGAGCCGGTTGAAAAGCGCTGTCAGCCGGTCTCGGTCGATATGCGGCGCGCCAAGCGCCAGCGCCTGCGGCTCGAGCAGTCGGCGCAGCATGAAATGATCCTTCACGGTCTGGGCCGTCAGCGGTCCGGCGATCCAGTGCGAGCTCTGGTTCTTACGCACGAGCCCACGCTCGCGCAGGCGGGTCAGCACGTCACGCACAACCGTCCGGCTGACGTTGAAATGGTTGGCAAGCTCGTTTTCGATAATGCGGTACTGGCCGAAGATCACGCAGCCGGCCACATCGTTCTCGATCTCGTCGTAGATGCGCTCCCAGGACGAGCGGCTTTGCAGGGCCTCGTCGGCGTGTTGCGGAACGATGAGGCCGAGCGTCTTGATGTCGGTTCGGTTCGGTTCGATTGCCCGGCCGGGTGGACCGACGAGATAGCCGCGGCCTTTGAAGCGGTGCACGAGCCCGTCGCTTTCGAGCTGCAGCAGGGCGCGCTGCACCGGCGCGCGCGAGATCTGCAGGATATCGGCGATCGGCCCTTCGAGCAGCACGAGGCCGGGCGGCAGCGTGCCTTCGGCAATGTTCGTTCGCAGCACATCCTCGGCAATTTCGTATCGGCGCTGCGGATTCTGGCCGAGGCGTGGCTCGCTCATGCGGTCTGGCATCTTCCGTTTGGCTGGCAAAGTCGTCTCCTTTCTTTACGCCACTTGCCGGTGACCGTGACAGCGCAAAATAAATGCATATTGAATACACATGTGCATTTTTTCTGCGCGGTTGTCCATTGCGATGTCATGTAAGGGCGTTTCGCCTCTGTATGAGTGCGGAGCTTTGCGAAGGCGGCAGGGGCTGCGGCCAAGTTGATGAGTTATGGCGGTTGCGCCTGATGAAATGCGCAATTCCACAGTGTTTCGCAGATGGCGTGATGGCGCTGCTTGGCGAAGGGTGGGAGTGTCGCCTCCTTGGGTTAAGGTGCGATATTGCCATGTACATGCATCTGACAAAACCCGAATAAAAGTCTATTGCATACAAAAATCATTCATGTCATGGTTCGTGACATGCAAGCGCTCAGAAGAAGCGTGCAGGTGGAACTTATTTTTTAAATCGCAGAGGACCGTGATCTCAGCCGCGCATGTGACCCATGCGTGATCGCTATCGCATGTGCGTTCGGATGCCTGATCGGCGCCGGCGAGGGCGAAGCGTTGGCTGGTAGCCGGTCGGCGATAACGGGCAGGAAAACGATGTCGACAGTCCTACAGCTCAAGAACGTCACCAAGGCTTTTGGCGAGATGCGTGCGCTCGATGGTATCGACCTCGCGCTGCCGGGCGACGCCTATATCTCGCTCCTCGGGCCGAGCGGCTCCGGCAAGACGACCTTGCTGCGCGTCATCGCCGGCTTCGAGGACCCGGATGGCGGCAGCATCCTGTTCGATGGCAAGCGTATCGACACCGTGGCGCCGCATCAGCGCGGCATCGGGTTCGTGTTCCAGAACTTCGCACTCTTCCCGCATCTTTCGGTCGCCCAGAACATCGCCTTCGGCCTGGAAAACCGCGAGGTCGACGCGGTGACGGACCGCAGGGTGATCGATGCTCGGGTGAAGGACATCATCGCTCTCGTCGGCCTGACCGGCCTCGAAGGCCGCGCCGTCACACAGATTTCCGGCGGTCAACGGCAGCGCGTCGCACTGGCGCGCACGCTCGTCACCGAACCGCGCATGGTCCTGCTCGACGAGCCGCTCGGCGCGCTCGACGCCAATCTGCGCGCCCGGATGCGCACCGAACTCCGCGCCATCCGCGAACGCTGCGGCGTGACCTTCCTGCACGTGACGGGAAGTGAGACCGAGGCCTTGGCGATGGGCGACACGGTGCTGGTGCTCGATCGTGGCCGGATCGCGCAATCGGCCGATTCCGACACAATCTACAACCGTCCGGCGTCACCGGCGGTCGCTCGCTTCCTCAATTGCTACAACCTCTTTCCCGGACGTCTTGAGGGCGGCGCCTTTGTCGGCAGTGCCGGGCGCTTCTCGCTGGGCGGCCGCGCGGCAACCCGCGCGACGCAACCGGCCTATGCGATCCGCTACGACCGCGTTGCCGTGCGCCCGCGCGAAGCGGCGATAGGTGACGATGAGGTCCGCGTCGAAGGTAACTTCGTTGCCAGCGAATATTCCGGCGCTGCGGTCAATTCCTTCTTCGCCCTGGATGACGGGCGGGTCTTCGAAGTGGAGACCCATCTCAGCCATGCCGCCCCTGAAGCCTATGAGGATCAGGGTCGCTACGCGCTCGTCTGGAAGCGGGAAGACGCCCTTGTCTACGCTTGAAACGTCTACGCCTGAAACGCGCGCAACTGAAACGGCCAGAGCCTGTGCCTCGGTGCTGCGCTGGTCCCCGGAGATTGAGAGATGAGCATGATGGCCGTTGCGGAACAGACGGAAGCGGAAACCGTCACTGAGAGGAAGCCCACCGGAAAGGCGCTATGGCTGCTCGCCCCTGGCGTTCTCTGGATGGTCCTGTTCCTCGTCCTGCCGATGCTGATGATGGTCTATGTGTCCTTCTGGACGCAGACCACCTTCAAGATCGAGCCGACGCTGACGCTGAAAAGCTGGGTCACCTTTTTCACCAGCGATACCTATCTCGGCGCGCTGTGGACGACGGTACGCATCTGGCTGATCGTGCTCGTCGCCACCGTTCTCGTCGGCTACCCGGCGGCGCTCTACGTCGGGCTCTTCGTCAAGAACAAGGCGCTACAGACGGTTCTGCTCGTCCTTTGCGTCATTCCCTTCTGGACCTCGTTCCTTATCCGCGTTCTCGCCTGGCGCCCCATGCTCGGCAAGGAAGGAGCGATCAACATGATCCTCATGAATCTCGGCATCACCGATGCGCCGATCGAGGTCCTTTTGTTCTCGGAACTCTCGGTGATCATCGGCATGACGCAGATCTACTGCGTCTTCATGGTCGGGCCGATCGCCTTCATGCTGGGCCGTATCGATCACTCCGTCATCGAGGCGGCGCAGGATCTGGGGGCCGGCTTCTGGCGGATCTTCCGTAAGATCATTTTGCCGCTCTCCATGCCGGGCGTGGTCGTCGGTGCGATTTTCGTCTCGG
>NZ_JAEPRP010000151.1:0-18368 GCF_016652895.1 Ensifer sp. SSB1 | reverse complement strand
CGGAAACGTAGTGGCACCGCGCCATGGACGTCATCGCCCACTTGGCCGAATTCTACAAAATCCCGGTCACCTCGAAAGCCATACTCTCCCATGCCGAGGTTCAGCGGAACTTGGGCATCAAGCAGGCCGGCAAGTGGGATTTCACCCGGCTCCCGTTCGCGCCGAACGTCATCGGCGCCAAAGCATGCGGCGATAAGATGCGCGCCGACGTCAAAGCACGCCTCTAAAAAAACGTCCCAACATCGAACGAAACGAACATGCGTTCACTGCTTTTCATAGCAGCGGCGGCCTTTGCGCTGTCCTCCTGCACGACCACCGGCTCGATCGATACGAAGATCCAGCAGAACCTTCCGCAGATTTGCTCGACGGCAGCGACGGCGCACTCGGCGTTCGTGATCGTCGCCAGCACCGGCAACATCAAGGAGGCGAGTGTCGCCAAGGAAGCGGCTGCCTGGGGCGCAGCTGAGGCGATCTGCAAAGATCCAGGCAGCGTCACCGCCGCGACTGCGCTCGTGAAGGCTGCCGAAGCCTACGCGGCGATCACGCGGGCGCTGCGCGAAGCCAAGGCCAGCGGATGAAGGATCACGACGTGAACGCAGCAAAGAAACACCTCGAGAGTAAGATCGCCTCGCGGGTGATCGACGTTGTCGGCAACCCGGCAGTGCCGGCTGAAGCCGCTGCCGCAGCGCCGAACAGCAGCTGGAAGAGCGGTAACGCAGCTCGAAACCACCATTCGGCAGATCGACAATCACGAGCTGCGCCTGGTCGCCGTCGAGAAACAGGCCGCCGATGCCGCGACATCAATGCGTGCCGTCGAGAGCACGCTCAACAATCTCAGTTCGGATATGCGGCTTGTTCGCGAGATCCTGCAGCGGCTGGAAGAGAATGGTCGCGGTTCAAGGACACGCTCGCCATAGGCGCCCCGATCGGGAACGCTTTCAACAGGGCGTCGATCACTATGTCAGCTCCTTCAATCGTCAGGTGATCGCTATTCCAATACAGGAACGTCGGATCCCGATACGCGACACAGGTTGAGCCGTCGCAGAAGAGCGGCCGGGGATCAAACGTCGACAGGCCAGGATGCTCTGACAGGATCGCGGCGAGGGTGTCGTCGAACGGCCGCATGCGGGCGCGGAATTCACCCTCAGGTATTGCGCATTTGTCGAGCGGCTTCGCGTTCAAGCTTCCTCGCAACGACGCCATCACAGGGTTAGCGAACCCTACGCAGTCGCGTGGCCGGAAGATCATGTCCGGGATATCACCGAGAACGACGACCCCCATTCCCTGCGCCTCAAGGCTCGCAAGCATCTTCCGGGCAGAATTTTCAAACCGCTGATGTCCCTCAACAGTGAGATCGGCGGCAACCCGCTGACCTTCGATGTTTTCGTATCTCATGCCGGCGGCAAGGACGCTGTAATAACCGGCGAAGATGACGGTCTTGATCGAGCGGTTTTTCTCAAGGAAGGCTATCGTCTCGTTCGCGACTTTCTCGCAGCGGGCGTGCCCAGAGAAGGGCAGGCAGTTCGGCGCGCTGGTGTTCAGGACGCTCAGGCTCGGCAGCTTCTTCGCCAAGCTCTGGAAATACTGGTGCGCATGGGAATCGCCGATGATTGCCACGTCGGCCGGCCTGTCCTTGGACAGCAAGCAGCTCCATGCGTCCGCAAGCTCCGGGTACACTTGATGGCAGGCCGCGTTTTTCAGCGGGTGCGGATAGTCGGCGAAGAGAACGGCGGCCGACGGCGGCGAAAGCTCGACCCGGCTCGGAATGCCGTTCATGGTGTAGACCCCGGCGCCCGTGAAAAGCAGGGCGACCATGCCCGCGGACAACGTCGGCACCCAAAGTCTCGTTTCCCCGCCATACCGAATCGGCCGCTCGATGAGCCGATAGGTTGCCCATGCGAGCCCGATGGCCGCTAGAACCGCGATTGAGCGGCTTTCCCAAGCGATTTCCCGATAAACCCCATCCGCCTTTCCGATCCGAAGGAAGGCCAGAACAGGCCAGTGCCACAGATACAGCGGATAGCTGATCAGGCCGAACCAGACCGCAACCTTGTTGGAAAGCACCGTCCGGTTGATCACGGCTGCCGGACCTGACGCGATAAGGAGCACGGCGCCGGCCACCGGCAGCAACGCCCATGCGCCGGGAAAGGCGTGGCTCTTCTTGATCACCAGCAGACCGACGACAATCAGCACCAAGCCGAAGATAGACACACCGTCGCGGTGCCGAGCACTCGGGGCGATACTTTCAGACAGGCAATAGGCGAGAATGCCGCCAGCCATCAGTTCCCAGAACCGGGTCGGCGGTGCGTAGAAGGCGAGGGTGGGGTCGACAAAGGTGTAGTAGACGCCAGCAGCGAAGGACGCGGCTGCAATCGCCAGCGCGAGCTTGAGGAACGAGAAGCGCAGTCGCCACGCGAGCCACAGGAAGACTGGCCAGACGATATAGAACTGCTCCTCGATACCGAGCGACCAGAGGTGCAGCAACGGTTTCAGTTCCGACGACACGTCGAAATAGCCGACCTCCTGCCAGAGCAGAAGATTGACGATGAAGGCCGCGCTGCCGGCGACGTGCTTCCCGACCTGCGCATACTCATCCGAGAAAAGGCCCAGCCATCCGGCGCCGAGACAGGCCACCAACACCGTGATCAGTGCGGGGAAGATCCGGAGCACGCGTCTTGCGTAGAAATGCAAGATTGAGAACGTCCCAGCCTTCAGTTCGCGTAGCAGAATGCCGGTGATCAAAAAGCCGGAGATCACGAAGAAGATATCGACACCGATGAAACCACCCTTCAGCTTGCCAGCAGGAAAGGCGTGGTAGATTACGACGGAAAGAACCGCGATAGCCCGAAGGCCGTCGATGTCTGGCCGATACTTCTCGGCATGCTGTGTCGACATAATTTGCGCTTGCTGATTGAGTGACTTCTCAAAAGCGCTTATCGACCAGAAATTGTCCGATCAAGTGGCGCGGCAATTGCCAGGCCATCCCTAGCGATTTTATCCCCATGAGTTGCCCAATCCACTCAAAGAAAAGGCCCCGCCAGGTAGAATGTGCTGATCCGGCGGGCCCCAGCGAAATGGGAAAAACTGGGGCCGCGCTGATTCCGGGGAATAATCATGGCTCACCAATAAAGGTCGGCGAAACAATCGGTTCCATCGCCGCGACTGCTTTTCCAGGAGGGGCGCTGATGGCCCCAGCACGTGCCATGAGGTGGGGCGGTCGCGCGCTGGCGCCCTGCGTAGGTGACGCTCAGGCAGTATGCGCACCTCATCGTCTACTAGACAACGACCGAAATCAACTTTCCCATGCGCCGAAAGAAACGTCATGGCCATCGTGCTCGCCCTGATTTCAGAGGCACAGGATCCCAGAGCGCAACTTCGCTTGGGGCTGGGTCGCGCTCTGGGATCACAAGCGCCAAGTGCGGTTGACGCTCAACTAGTAATGGCGACGTGATTTTGATTCCACAACGTGGCTAAGACCATTTTCTGAACGTATCAGACTTAAGTCCTGGATCTGTATTTAATTGTTCTAACAAGACGTTGGCGGCTTGTTCGCATATGTTCTTCACCCATTTGGGGGAGGGAAGCCTGTCTGGACTTCTTTCGTGCCGCGACTGTTCCACACCCGTTCTCGCATACTTCAGAAGTTGTAGTTATTTCCGAGCTCGGCAAAGAAATGGCCCCCGTGGGGCAATGGGGGCCAAGAGGCACGTCACGTTCCTGGCGAAAGGGAGGCCGCGCAACATGACTGCAACTGTTAGTGAAATACTTCCAAATTCAACTTAATGTTGACGACTCGGAGCAGGCAGACGACACCGTGAGGGTAATCAAACAAGGAGGGCCCTACGCATGCATGAAACTGAGCATATTGAACGTTCTGACGCCGCGATCTGTGTGTGGGCCAACATGGCCGACGCTCTAGTTGCATCTCCCTCTCTGCGCGCAACATGGAATAAAACCAGCAGCGCTGAGATGCGCCGAACTGCTATTAACCTCGCTGACGTCGCTCTAAGTGCATGGCACGCGATGTCGCTCGATGAACAACAAGCCTGCATCCCCTTTGATTGGGGTTTCATCGCTGCCTTTGTGCGTAGTGTTGATTGGAACCCCGACGGCAACCCGGTTGCCACTATCCCTCACGAGATGCCACGCGCGATTGCCGCCGCGATCCTCTCTGACCTGAGCAAAGACGAGGCGAAGCAGCCCAGCCACAGCTTTGCGCGATTTGGTGAATGGCTCGCAAACAACTCAAATCTGCACGAACACGCTGCGCACCTCCCCGATAAAAAAGACGAGTGAGCGCGGTATCGCTGGTTTCCCGGCGAGCGCATCAGCTCGCCGGTAACCCTTGCATTTCTCCACGGCTTCATCACATCCGGCTCGGGGCCTAGGGGCTCCGCCGACGCCGAACCAGGGCTATTGCGACACCGCGCGTGAGGCGACAGAGATGGTCGAGACGTACTGGAATTGGTGCGTCGCCAAGCTGAAGAGCGGGTGAGACGATCCGTCCTTCAAGGGTGTGAAGGCGCTGGACGTGAGCACGAAGGTCTTCGCGGTCCTAACGTAGATCTCCCACTTTTTCGGGAATCCGCAGCATTCGAGTTATCGCTGTGGTAAGCGACATGCTCAGAGCGCTCCGGCAGCCGCGTTGATCCTGCGGTAGGCTGCAGCGAGGTTGGATGAAGTGTAATCATCGTAAATCCAAAAATCAGCTTCGTGCAAACTCTGCCATCAAAGCTTTCGTGCCATGTAGAACTTTCACCGACAAACACCGGTGCATCGAAGTCTTCGAATTGGTCGGCTGTTATATCGATGATGAGACCGTTGCCCTGAAGCCACGCATGGGAACGTCCGTTCCGTTCCCCTAGGATATATCTGAACGGCCCATAGCCGTGTTCTGACAAAAACTCCGCGAGTAGAGGAGCGGCATCTCCACATGCTCCTCGAGGAAAGTCATGAAGGCTAACGGGAAGGTTCTGACTAGGACAACGCTCTAGGCGCCTGCGAAATTCTGAGTAAAGTTCGAGGATGCGGTCTTTCATTCAAAGCACCAAACGAACCAGGGTATCCTTCCAGTAGCTCACCAGCTTCAGCAGGAAGCGGTCGGGCTTCTGGGCGTCCAGGTAGAGCGAGACAGCTTGTGAAAATGTCAGGACTGCCTCGGGCTCGTAGAGTTCGCGTTTCCACTCGGTCGCCTCCATTTCGGCGGCGATTCTTTCTGCTGTTTCTTTGTCAGCCGTAAAAGTAGAGCCTCGTAGCCTTCTGCGGGCAACCGTGCCCCGGTAGTGCCAGATCTTGCCGCGACGATAGATGGTGATGGACATGGCCGATTAGCTTCTAGGATTGTCTCGATATCTTCAGGAAGCAGGAACATTGCTTTCGCGATGATGCGCCGAGCGTCCTGGCCTTTGCCCGTAGGGTGAGCTTCGATACCGGAATGCCTGCAGCGTGAAGCTTGGCGACTGGCGCTGCCGGCGTCATCGCCCCGTCCAAAGTAGTCGTCATGTCTCGCAGTCCGTTACATTTACGCCTACCTCTTCGAAGGAAGCGTTGCCTTCAATGCTGCAAGCCGGATGTGCGCGGCTTCCTTGGGAGTCGTTTCCGATTTCGGCTGATCCTTTGAGATTTTAGCATCATTACCAACCGGCAGGCGGCATCTTTCAATCATCCTCCGGATGCCATTTCGCGTAACAAAAGCCTTGTTGGCGATCCGGACGATTTCGAGGTTGCCCTTGCGAGCCTCCGTGCGCAGCGAGGACTTGGTCAGTTCTCCGTGGAAAAGAGCTTTGCCGCCCGCGAGAGCGAAATCAGCTCATCGTCGCCAATATCATCGTTCTCCATCGCCGTCGGCGGAATGGTTGCTCTTGTTGTTCCGTCGGCAGCCAAGCCAGCCGCGGCTGCTTTCGATTTGCAACATTGGCTCGACACGACAAACCCGAGGAGGTGGCAATCTACCTCGGACAGCAGCCTGCGGCTGCCATGTCCAGGGCAAACCCTGATCGTAGTTGGCGCTCCGTCATTGATCATAAACATCACTTTGCATTGATCTGCGGCTTTCCGATTTAGATTCGCGCAGATAACTGTGCAAAATTCCAGGCACTGCAAGGTGGATAGACGGGCGGATGCATCCACGCATGAATACGCTAATGTATTGATATTGTTTCGATTTCCGGAGAATAATGGTGCCGCTTACGACAAACGCGTGTAGGGCGCGCAACATGAACAATTTTTAATTGTTTTTCAGCGTGTTGCGCCATTGAAGCGACCAGATTGGCGCCCAATTTCGGAAGTGTTGGCACGACGCGAACTCTCTTCCAAAGAGAGAGCCACCGCCGCCCAATTGGTCGAACAGATCAGCAGGGCCCCTTTACACGTGCGCTCACCCGCAAACGGACCATGCTGTCTGTGCGAGTATCGTCTTTTGGCGCTGAGGTCGCGGCCCTTCGCGGCGGCCGATGCGGCGCCAATCGAGAAATACGGAGGCGCTGATGGCCAGTCGATCAAGTATCGCGATCCTAGTCGCCGCCGGTCTCGTCTGCGTGGCCGCCGCTGGGGTCAGTGTAACCCGGATGGCGGTGCAAAGCGAGGCAAAGCCCGCCCGTGACGTCTCTGCTGACTCCAAACACGGTGGCGCCATCTCCGTCGAAACGGCCACGGTTACGCTCAAGGACGTGCCCGTCATTGTCCACGCCCTGGGCAATGTCCAGGCACCCGACACCGTACAGGTCGGTGCTCGTATTGCGAGCCAGATCACAGCCATCCACGTCAAGGACGGGCAGATGGTCAAGGCCGGAGATCCGCTTTTCACGTTGGATGACCGAGCAATGCAGGCACAGCTCGCGCGTGACATGGCAATCGTCGCAAAGGACACAGCACTTCTTTCGGACGCCAAAACAGAACTCGAGCGTGCAAGAACCCTGCGCGACGACAAGACGGGAACGCAGCAGACCTATGATACCGCACTCTCGGTGCAGCAGTCGGCCGAGGCGACGCTTGATGCTGACCGTGCCTCCGTCGAGGCCGATCAGGTCGCGCTCAGCCTGACGCAGATCACCGCACCCATCAGCGGCCGCCTCGGCGTTGTCCAGGTCACTCTCGGTGATCTCGTCGGCCAGACGGGCGCAACCTCCACCAACCTGGTGACGATTACCGCGATCGACCCGATCGAGGTTGCCTTCCATTTGCCGGAAGAGCAGTTGCAGACGTTCAAGGTGCTGCTGGATCAGGGCAAGCCGCCGCGCGTGCGCGCCAAGCTCAGCGGTTCGGAAACGGCCATAGGCGAGGGTGTGCTCGATTTCATCGACTCCTCGGTCGACGCCACCTCCGGCACGATCACCATGCGGGCCACCTTTCCCAATGGCGCGCAAAAGCTATGGCCGGGTCAGTTCGTCGATGTTGATATCGAACAGGAGCAATTGCACCAGGCGCCGGTCATCCCGAGCGTTGCGGTTCAACCGGGCCAGAACGGCCCCTTCGTCTTCCATGTGAAGGACGACAACACGGTGGAAACACTGGCCGTAAAGCCACTGTTCGATGACGGCAAGCTGGCCGTGATCCCTTCGGGGCTCACGCAGGGTGAAAAGGTCGTGGTCGAGGGACAAGCCCGTCTGAAGCCGGGCGACGCCGTCAAGGTGGTGCCTCCTGCCGCACAACCGCTGACGGATTGAGGAATTTCGGGAGTGAACGAAGATGCCACTGTCCGAGTTCAGCATTCGCCGCCCGATCGCCACAGCGCTGCTGTCGGTTGCGCTCATCCTTGCGGGCGCATTCAGCTATCTCGTGCTGCCGATCGCAGCTCTGCCGCGGACCGATTTCCCGGTCATCAACGTCTCGGCGTCGCTGCCCGGCGCGTCGCCGGACACCATGGCGACCTCGGTTGCAACGCCGCTCATCAAGCAGTTCGCCACCATTGCGGGGATCGACACGATCTCGACGACCAATTCCCTTGGCTCCACATCGATCTCGATCGAGTTCGTGCTCGGTCGCAACATCGACGCCGCTGCGGCCGATGTGCAGGCGGCGATCACCAGGACGCTAAGGCTCCTGCCGCAGGACATGCCGGCGCCGCCAAGCTATCGTAAGGTCAACCCGGCCGATGCCCCGGTTCTACTGCTGGCGCTGAAGAGCAATACGGTGCCTCTTACCGACCTCGATGCGATCGCTCAGCAGGTGATATCCCCTACGTTGTCCGTGCTCGACGGGGTGGCCGAAGTGTCCATCTTCGGCAGCCAGCAATTCGCGGTGCGCATTCAGATGCACCCGGATGCGCTGACGGCGCGTGGCATCTCCGTGGATGCGTTGAAAACCGCGGTCGCTGCGGCAAACGACAATTCGCCGCTTGGCACCGCGCGGACGAAAGACCGCCAGGTGGCGATCGTCGCCGATACACAGCGAATGAACGCCGCGAACTTCTCCAACATCATCATCAAGAGCGACAACGGCAAGCCTGTGCGGCTGGGCGACGTCGCGACGGTGATCGATTCCATCGCCAACGATCAGACGGCGAGCTGGCATGACGGATCGCGCGCCATCATCCTGGCAATCCTGCGCCAGCCGGACGCAAACACGGTACAAGTCGTCGACCGGGTGCAGGCGCTACTGCCGTCGCTGCGCCAGTCGCTACCCGCAGCGGCCAGCATCGAAACGCTCAACGACCGGTCGGTCTCCGTTCGTGGCGCGGTCCACGACGTTCAGTTTACCCTCGCGCTGACCATTGGCCTCGTAATCCTCGTCATCTTCGTCTTCGTGCGCCGCCTCTGGGCCACGCTCATCCCGGCATTGGCGGTGCCGATCTCCATTATCGCCACCTTTGCCGCGATGTATCCGCTCGGCTTTTCGATCGACAATATCTCGCTGATGGCGCTCACACTCTCCGTCGGTCTCGTGGTGGATGATGCGATCGTCATGCTGGAGAACATCGTTCGGCACATGGAAGAGGAAGGTAGCGACGCCTTTTCGGCAGCCCTTGCCGGTTCGAAGGAAATCGGTTTCACCATCGTTGCAATCTCCCTGTCGCTGGTCGCAGTGTTCATACCGGTGCTGTTGATGGGCGGCGTTATCGGCCGGATTCTTCACGAATTCGCCGTGGTCGTTACTGTTGCGATCCTCGCTTCCGCCTTCGTATCGCTCACGTTGACGCCGATGCTCGCCGCCCGGCTGCCTGCCAACAGTGAAAGTGCCGGAGGCGGCGTGCTTACGCGGCTGGACCTTGCGTTCGAACGCGGTTTTGCGCGCATCCTCAAGACCTACGAAGGGCTGCTTTCCTTCTGTATCCGGCAGCGAGCCCTGGTACTTCTTCTCTTCCTGTTCACCGTGGCGATCACCGCCTACCAGATTGTTTCGATCCCGAAGGGCTTCTTTCCTCAGGAGGATATCGGCCAGCTCCAGGTCACCACCCAGGCCCGTCAGGACATTTCCTTTGCTGCGATGTCTGCGCTTCAGTCCAAGGTCGAAGCGGTCTTTGCCAAGTCGCCCTACGTCGCCCATGTCGCAAGCACGATCGGATCGGGCGGGGCATCGACGGCCCTCAACACCGGGCGCCTTTTCGTGGAACTCAAACCGAAGCGCGACCGCCCGCCGCTCGAAACCGTTCTTGCGGAATTGCGCCGGGAGCTTGCGGCAATTCCCGGCATCCAGGCGTTCATGTCGCCGATCCAGAACCTCTCCGTCGGGTCGCGCGCCTCCGCCAGCCAGTATCAGCTGGTGCTCCAGAGCCTCGATCAGCCGCTGATGAACGAGTGGGCGCAAAAGCTCCGCGACGCGATGAGCGCGGATCGCGCGTACTTCACCGACGTCAACAGCGACCTGCAGATCAATGCGCCACAAACACGCCTGGTCGTCGATCTCGATAAGGCGGCAACGCTCGGCGTCGATGCCAGTCAGCTGCGCACGACACTCTATGGCGGCTTCGGCGCAGAGCAGATCTCCACGATCTACACGGCCGGCGACAGCTACGAAGTCATCATGGAACTCGATCCGAGCATCGAGTGGTCTGCCGACATGTTCGCTGAACTGCGTGTGGGCGGCGCGAATGGTGCGCTGGTGCCCCTCGGCGCCTTCGCCCGCATCGAAACCGTCTCCGGACCACTCACCATCAATCAGCTCGGCCAATTGCCGGCCGTCACCATATCCTTCAACCTGCCGGCCCAGGTCGCTCTTGGCAACGCGCTTGCGGAGGTCGCTCGTCTCAAGACAGAGATCGGCATGCCCTCAGAGATCGCCACCCGAAACTACGGCACGACGCAGCTCTTCCAGGATGCTGCCGCCAACCAGGGTATCCTCGTCCTTGCGGCCATCGTGACGATCTATCTCGTGCTCGGCGTTCTCTATGAAAGCCTCATCCATCCGCTGACCGTGCTCTCCGGTCTGCCGTCGGCCATCTCCGGTGCGCTTCTCGCAATTTATTTTTGCGGCTTCGACCTCTCGATCATCGCGATCGTCGGCGTGTTGATGCTGATCGGCATCGTCAAGAAAAACGCGATCATGATGATCGACGTGGCGCTGGCGCTGCAACGGTCCGGCAGTCCGGCCCGAGAGGCGATCCAAAGGGCCTGCCTGATGCGTTTCCGCCCGATCATGATGACATCCGCAGCGGCGATCATGAGCACATTGCCGATCGCGATCGGCAGCGGCGCAAGCGCGGAACTGCGCCAGCCGCTTGGCGTCGCGGTGGTCGGCGGTCTTTTGGTATCGCAGTTTGTGACGCTCTTCGTGACGCCTGTGATCTACCTCTACATGGAGGATCTGACACGGTGGATCTCACAACTGTTCCAGCTTGGGTCATTCAAGGTACGGCGTGAACGGCAGCAGCCAGCAGCCGCCGGCCGAGCTGTCGCAGATACTCCGGACCATCAGGCCGATACATGAAAGTTCGCCTGCGGCAGAGGACTCAGACGGATGTTTCCGAACGGCTCCGGCGCGCGAGTTCATAGGCGATGGCCGCAAGGATGGTGAAAACGATGAGCGTCAGTCCCAGCGCATTGACCGCCGGCGTGAGGCCTGTGCGAACCTTCGTTGCGATGTAGACGGTCAAGGGCGTCTCGGTGCCGCGAACGAACAACGTCGTGTTGTAGTTCTCAAATGATTGCAGGAAGGCGATGCAGGCTGCCGCCAGCAAAGAAGGCTTGAGATAGGGCAACAGGACCCGACGGAAGACCAGGAGGCGCGAGGCACCGAGGTCGACAGCGGCGTCCTCGAGCGTCCGGTCGAACCGCTGCAGGCGCGCCGCGACCATCAGCATGACATAGGCGGAGATGAAGCTCGACTGCGCGACGATGATGAGCAGCGTGCCCCCGCCGATGCCGGCCTGGCGCCACAGCACAAGCGTGGCGATGCCAATGGCGACACCGGGGGTCAGCATCGGCGAAACCATCAGCGCATAAAAGAAGTTGCGTGAACGATCCTGGAGACCGTTAAGGAAGAGCGCGGCGGCAGTTCCGATCGGCAGCGAAATGGCGATCACCCCGATACTAATGAGGATCGATAGCCAAAGCGCCTGCCACATGGCGCTGTCTGCCCAAAGCGCGGCGAACCAGTCGAGTGTCGTGCCGAGCCAGGGTGTGACTGTCGGAAACTTGCTGGTGTTGAACGTCGCCACCGCCATCACCGCCAAGGGCAGGAACAGATAGGCGAAGAACAGCGCCATGTAGGTGGCGAAGATGACCGGCGGCATGAGGCGGCCGAAGGTTGCCAACAATCCGACCGATGGGGTCGTCGCAAGAGACACTTTGCTGGACATGCTCATTTGGCCACATCCGCAAGGTTGACGCGGAAAATCTTCAACGCCGCCATGACAACGGCCATACAGAGCGCGAGCAGTACCAGCGCATAGGCTGCGCCACGGTTCCAATTGCCGCCTTCGAAAAACCAGTTGTAGATGATCTGCGTGAACCAGCGGCTACCGGGCGCACCCAGCAGGGCCGGCGCCACATAACTGCCGGCGGCGAGCATGAAGGTGAAAACGCAGCCGGTCGCGATCCCCGCCTTGGCGTGCGGGATGACGATCCGGCGATGTATCTGAACGGTCGAAGCGCCAAGGTTGCGGGCGGCCTCGATCTGCGCCGAGTCCAGTGTGCTGATCGAGTTGAAGATCGGAAACAGCATGAACAAGATGTAGGCGTAGACCATCCCAGCGAGCACGCCGAAATCACCGAACCAGCGCAGCGGCGCATCGAGCACGCCCAGCCAGAGAAGGGCAGCGTTGAGTGGTCCGTTGAAGGCAAGCAGAATGTACCAGGCGAGCGTCCGCAGCACCTCGTTGATCCAGAAGGGAATGATGAGCGCAACGGTCACCAGTGCAACGGCCTTGCCCTTGGCGACCTTTGCCAGCCAGAAGGCGATCGGATAGGTGACGACGAAGGTCGTCGCCATCACCAGCGCACTCGCCCATATGGTCTTGAAAAAGATCGCCCGATGGACCGGGTCGGAAAACAGTGCCGCGAAATGGGAAAGTGTGTAACCATCTTCCGGACCTCCCACCTGTGCAGGCGTCAGGTTCGGCCGGAGCGAGAAGTCGAGCATCATCAGGTTCGGCGCGAGAACCATCCCCAGCAGCCAGACGGCAACGCAGATGACGATTGCGCTCCCGAGCCCCGGGCCAAATCGTTGAAACAGGCTATGCATCTGCAAGAACCAGAGCTTGCGAGGAAGAGAACGACAGTCGGACCGGCGTTCCGGCCGCCGGCGCCTCCGCCAGCCGGTGATGCGGCAGGGCGGCCGCCAGACGGTGCCCACCGTCCGTCTTTGCGTGCAGCATTGCGGTCGCGCCTTCGAATTCGAGTTGTTCGGCGACAGCTTTCAAACCATTGCGGTCGGCTTCGCCGGCAAGTGTAATAGCCTCCGGTCGGACGTAGACTGCGGCACGATCCCCGACCTTGAGTCCACCGCCGCTGCGACCGGTGAAAATCCCGTGCTCGGTCTCGATTGCGGCCATGCCGTCGGCAATGCGCTCGACACGCCCCTGGAACGCGTTGGTCTCGCCGACGAACCGGGCGACGAAGGGCGTGGCCGGGTTGGCATAGAGTTCCAGCGGCGCTGCCACCTGCTGCAGCACGCCCGCACTCATCACCGCCACACGGTCCGACATCGCCAGCGCTTCCGACTGATCGTGCGTGATATAGACGAAGGTGACGCCCGTGCGCTTCTGCAAAGCGCGGAGTTCTGCGCGCATGTGCTGGCGCAGCTTCAAGTCGAGTGCCGAAAGCGGCTCGTCGAGCAGCAGGACCTGCGGCTCGACCGCAAGCGCACGCGCGATCGCCACGCGTTGCTTCTGGCCGCCGGAAAGCTCGTGAACCATCCGGTCCCCGTAACCGGGAAGGGCGATCAGCTCGAGCAATTCTTCGGCGCGTCGCCGCCGTTCGGCCTTGCGCACGCCGCGCACTTCAAGCCCGAAGGCGATGTTTTCCCACACGGGCATGAGCGGGAAGAGCGCCAATGACTGAAAGATCATCGAGGTCGGCCGTTGGGCAGCACCGATCCCGGCCATGTCCCGGCCACCGATCAGGACACGGCCCGCGGTCGGCTGGACGAAGCCGGCGATCAGCCGCAGGATCGTCGTTTTCCCGCAGCCGGAGGGGCCGAGGATCGAGAAGAACTCACCGCCTTCGATCGCGACGGACAGTTTTTCAACTGCGCGAGTCTTGCCGAAGGTCATTTCGATGTCTGTGAGTTCGACGGAGCGGGACATAGCTGCTTCCTTGAAAAAGTGGCGGGAGCCAAGCCCCCGCCGTCTGGTGTTCGCCCGCTTAGGCGGAAAGGAACTTGTCCTGGTATTCGTTGCGCAGTGCGACGAACCAGTTCTCCTGCACCGGCCACCACCAGAGCTTCTCCAGCGCATCGCCCGGATAGGCCGCTGCAAAGAAGTTGCGCGACGCTTCGGAAAGGAACTTCTCAGCACCAACGGCCGTCGTGTTGATCGAGGTGTGGTTGGCGTAGAGCGCGCCGGCTTCCGGCGTCAGCACCCAGTTCAGGAAGGCGTAGGCCTGTTCGACGTTGGTTGTGCCGACGGGGATGGAGACGCCCTCCATCCAGGTCAGGGCACCTTCCTTCGGCGCGACGAAACCGATCGGCAGGCCTTCCTTGGCAAGGCCGGCGGCTGACGAATCCCAGGTCTGGCCGATGGTGACGCCATTGGCGCGGAAGGCGCCCTGGGCCTCGTTTTCGTTCGACCAGAACTGCGCGATGTTGCCCTTGCGCTGAATGGCCTCGGCGAGGATGACGTCGTAGTTCGCGCGCATCGTCGCTTCATCCTTGAAGCTGTCGCGCATCGGCTTCGGCAGCTTGCCCTGCACCTCCAGCCAGAGACCCAGGCCAACGAGGCCGGAATGGCCGCGGACGGTGGCCTTTCCGGCCATTTCGGGCTTCCAGATGTCGCCATAGGAAGCAGCGCCATATTCGAGCGGCGCGGTGTTCTTGTCGAAGCTGATGGCCTCGGTGCCCCAATCGGTCGGGACCTGATAACGCTTTCCGCCAACGACGGCACCAAGCGTCTCCGAACCCTTTGCGGCACTGACGAGCACGCGGTCCCAGAGCACCTTCGTCTCGTCGATCGGCTGGATGAGGCCCAGTTCGACGTAGTTCGGCACACGGTCGACGGCCGGCCAGATGATATCGTAGCCGGTACCGTTGCTCGCACGCATCTGGTTGAGCAGTTCGTCGTTGGTGCCATAGGGCGTGTAGACCGGCTTGATGCCGGTGTCTTTCTCGAACGCCGCCAGCATTTCGTCCGAAATGTAGCCCGCCCAGGCGAAGATGTTCACGCTACCCGAGGATCCGGCGGCATAGCCCACGCGGGATACGAACGGGGCTGCGAGCGACAGGCCGGCAACGGCGGCCGCACTCTTCATCAGTCTACGTCGGCTAACAGGCATCATCGGGGAGCTCTCCTTGGTGACGGCCGGGGGATCGGCCGCCTGCTGGGCTCCGCTCATAGGGTTGCTCTGTGACAGTCATGCAAAGGAGACCGTGCCAAAATAGGGGTCGGTCAAAGCTTCGTACCCTTTGCTGCAATCTTCATCGAACGATCATTTGTTTGTCGGCGGACTGACATATTCGGCCAATAGCCCGAGGACCAATTCAGGGGGTGGCCCGCAACCACTTCCCGGCTTGTTTCCCATGAAAGGTTTGGAACGATGACATCCGCTGGCGTAAAGGGTATCGGCATTTCGGCACACAGGAGGGCGGCTGACCTCTCGGACTTCGGCGCCGAGCTGGACATGATCGAGGCGCTGGGTGTGGACTCGATCGAGATTCCAACCTTCGATCTCGATGTTGTCGTCGGCGGGCGCGTCCGCAGGCCGCAACTTGCCGCCTTGCTCAATGCTTGCCGTGGCCGCGATGTTCTCTATTCCGTCCACGGTCCACTCGCCATCAATTTCATGGACGAGGCCTGGCGCCTGCCGCGCCACTTCGAGGTCTTGGAAGCTTCTCTGGAGGTCGCGGCCGAAATTGGGGCCGAACATTATGTGATGCATTCCGGCCTGGCCCTGCGCCAGCAGGCTGCGGGCACCGAGGCTGCGTATGAACGGCAGCGCCACGCACTCTCAAACGCTGGCGACCTGGCGCGACAGCATGGCCTGATACTGTGCGTCGAAACACTGTTTGCAGACTTCAAGGGGGACGGCTATGCCTCGTCTCCGAGCCGGCTCGCCACGGAGCTTGCCGCCATCGCACACAACAATGTCATGGCGACCATCGATTTCAGCCACTCCTATCTGAAACTCGATTTTGACGGCAATCGCGACGGTTTCGTCGCCGAGATTGCGGCATTGGCGCCCTACGCCAAGCATCTGCACGTTCATGACAGCTTCGGCCGCCAGGACGATATCTGGATGTATACGGAAGGCGAGCGGCTTGCCTATGGCCATGGCGATCTGCACCTGCCGGTCGGCTGGGGCGATATGCCGTGGCAGGCGCTCATGGCAGAGTGCATCTTTCCCGAAGGCGTGCTTTTCAACATCGAGCTCAACCAGCGCTACTGGTATGCGGCGCAGGAGTGCATCGAGGCAACACGAGGCCTCGCCCGTTCCGCGCGAATTGGCCGCACTGCGGCCGCGGCTTGATTTCAGCAACCTTGCCGGCGTCCGCACCGACGAACTCCTCGGTGCGGTACCGCCCGGTGGGGGATTGGCCAGCAAAGCACGGCCGACTGTATTCGCCAGCACGCTCACGGCTTCCTGCTTCCTGTTCCAGGGGGCAGATTATGCCAAAGCGAAGCTCACTTTTCGCAAAGCCGCCGTTCGCCGTAATAGGGCTGGTAGGTGCAGTCCGACGGCCGGAAGGAACGATAGTTGCGGGAGCAGGCCGTGATATTGCAAGACTGCGGGTTAGCCGGGCTTTCGACGAGCGTTCCTGCCGCGGGTGCCTGCATCGCTTCCCGCATGAAGTCCCGCCAGATGTGCGCCGGCAAGGCCCCACCGGTTACCCCGTTCATCGGGGTGTCGTCGTCATTGCCAACCCATACGCCGGCGACCAGTGGTTCGGTAAAGCCGACGAACCAGGCATCGCGATTGTTCTGGCTGGTGCCGGTCTTTCCGGCCGCAAAGGCGCCGGGCGCTGCTCCACGCCCAGTTCCGCGCTCGACAACCAGCTGCAGAAGGCCAACGAGATCGGGTTGGTAAGCGGATAGATCAATGGAAGGCGCGGTCTGTGCGCCGACACGAAACGCCTCCGGCTGTCCGGCCGCCTGGAAATCGATGATGCCCCAGGGCTCCACGGGAGCCTTGCCGAGGTGGACGGAGGCATAGGCGCTGGTGAGATCAAGCAAACTCACCTCCGACGTGCCGAGCGCCAGCGACGGTGTGTTGGCGAGCGGCGCGCTTATGCCGAGTTCGCGGGCAGCGGCGATCACCTTGTCGAGCCCCACCTCCTGCGCAAGCGCCACCGCCGGCGCATTCAGCGACCGGGCGAACGCCTCGGCAATCGTGACCCAGCCGCGATAGCCGCCGCTGGAGTTTTCCGGCGACCAGCCGTCGATGTCGATCGGCGCGTCCAGGACCTGATCGTTCAGGGTAAGTCCGGCCTTCAGGGCCGCATAGTAGACGAAAAGCTTGAATGTGGAGCCCGGTTGCCGCTTCGCCGTGACCGCGCGGTTAAACTGGCTTTGCTTGTAGTCACGACCGCCGACCATGGCGACGACGGCACCGTCCGGCGTCATCGCGACCAAGGCCGCCTGGGAAGCGCCCACCTTCTTTCCTTCGGTGTCCAGGGCATTCCTCACGACCCGTTCAGCGATCTGTTGCAACTGCGGGGACAGTGTCGTGCGAACCGTCGTTGAACCCGGAGATACGCCGGCGATTTCGCTTACCTGCGGCGAGACCCAGTCGGCAAACCAGCTGCCTGAACGGGGTGTGGGTGTCGTCGGGTGAAGCGTGGCGAAGCTCGCCTTGACATCGGCTGCCTCGGTTGCGGTGATTTTGCCATTGGCGACCATCGTGTCGAGCACGACAGCCGAGCGTTGCCGTGCACCGTCAAAATTGTCGATCGGGTTCCACTGGCTCGGTGCCCGCAACAACCCGGCCAGCATCGCCGATTCCGGCAGATTGAGTGCGCCGATGTCCTTGTTGAAATAGATCCGCGCGGCCGCGGGCATGCCAGTCGCGCCGGCGCCGAGATAGGCGCTGTTGAGGTAGCGTGTCAGAATTTCCTGCTTGCCGAGTTTCCACTCCAGCCAAAGCGCGATCACGAACTCCTGTATCTTTCGCTTTATCGTTCGATCGCTGTCGAGATATTGCAGCTTGATCAGCTGCTGGGTGATGGTGCTACCACCCTCGACCACCGAACCGGCTTCGAAGTTCCGGACCAGCGCCCGACCGATTCCCCTGACATCGACCCCGAAATGGTCCATGAACCGGCGGTCTTCGATCGACAGCACGGCATCGATCAGTTGCGGCGGGAATTGATCGAATTGTGCATAAGGCCCTTGATAGGGCCCTTGCCGCACCAGCGGTCCTCCGTCCGCCGTTTCCAGCACTACGATGGGCTTGAGGGTTCCATCCCGGATCTCACTCCAGGGGACATCCTTCAGCGCCCAGATGAGCACACTTCCCGGAAGAAGGAGGCAGGCGAGGAGAGCCAGACCTATGACAATCTTCCAGCTGCTTGACCTC
This sequence comes from Ensifer sp. SSB1, assembly GCF_016652895.1. Classification (NCBI taxonomy): domain Bacteria; kingdom Pseudomonadati; phylum Pseudomonadota; class Alphaproteobacteria; order Hyphomicrobiales; family Rhizobiaceae; genus Ensifer; species Ensifer sp. SSB1. The sequence goes on along the minus strand of NZ_JAEPRP010000151.1, from coordinate 267 downwards.
GCGGAGGTGTTCGGGCGATCTTTGGAGGGCTTTTTGCGTAGATTGCGAAGTCGGCTGCCGACGTTCGCCAGGGCAGCCACGAACCGCTCGCGGGGACCGTCGACGACGGCAGGCGCCGCGTCGTCTCCATTCGAAGGCCTGAACCTCGCTTTAAGATGGGATGCCGCGAGCTTGGCCTTCTCACCGGCAAAGGTCGAGCCCACCTTCAAATCGTGGCCGAGCGCACGCAGCAGATGGCGAGCTGCCTGTCCGCTTTGACCGAAGGGT
>NZ_JAEPRP010000150.1:0-18552 GCF_016652895.1 Ensifer sp. SSB1 | reverse complement strand
CGTGTGGCGCAGGAAGGACTGGATCAGCACTTCGGCAAGGAGGTTGAGGTCGTGCCCTGCAGCCTTCAAGCCGTCGATATCCGACATCTTGACGCCATCGATCCATTCCATGGTGACGACGTCGCGGCCGGTCCGCTCCCAGTCGACCTTCGGCACGCGGAAGCCGGAATCGTCCTTGGTATTCTCGCCAAGTTCGGAAAGGGCTGCTGCCTCCAGACGAAGATCCATTTCGATCTTCGTCGTCTGCTCCAGCGTCTTGGTGACCTCGACCGGCTTCAGCCGGCGCGTATAGGGCAGGAAACGCTCCTGCATGTGGCTGACGAGGTACATCGCCTCGATGTCGGAGGCGAAGCGCTGCCGCACGCCGGGGCGGATGACCTTGACGGCGACCTTTTCAGGCCCGCTGTCGCGCATCACGATCGCCGGATGCACCTGCGCGATCGAGGCGGCGGCCATCGGTTCGGAAAATTCGGCATAGAGATTATCGACTGTCCGGCCGAGTGATCCTTCGATCGCCGCCTTCGCGTCGCTCTGCGGAAAGGTCGCCATACGGTCCTGCAGCAGCGACAGGTCGGCCGCAAACTCTGCGCCGACGACATCGGGGCGCGTTGCCAGGAACTGGCCGATCTTGACATAGGAGGGCCCGAGGCGGGCGACGGCGCGCGACAGCCGGTCGCTGCGCTCTTCTCCCGGCACCCTGCGGCGCGCCAAAAGTCCGGCCGCCTTCTGGGCGAAGCGGGCAAACGGCGGCAGATGCTCCGTCGGGACGGCGGAGACGACGCCTTCGCGCACGAGAACCCAGCCGATCCGCGCGAGGCGGACATATGCTCCAGGCGTGCTCATCGGGATCAGATTTTCCAGCCGGAATGCAGCGCTGCGATGCCGCCGGTGTAGTTGGTGAAGGAGACGCGGGAGAAGCCGGCCTCCTTGATCATGGCTGCGAAATCGCGCTGGTTCGGGAACTTGCGGATCGATTCCACCAGATACTGGTAGGGCGCCTCGTCGCCGGTGATCAGCTTGCCGAACTTCGGGATCGCGTTGAACGACCAGGCATCATAGAAGCGATCGAGCAGCGGCATCTCCACTTCGGAGAATTCCAGCACCAGCAGACGTCCGCCGCGCTTGAGCACCCGATATGCTTCCTTCAGCGCCACGTCGATGCGCGGCACGTTGCGGATACCGAAGGCGATCGTATAGGCGTCGAAAGTGTTGGCCTCGAACGGCAGTTCCTCGGCATTGGCCTCGACGAATTCGAGATTGGCGGAGAGCTTCTTCTTTTCGGCGCGCTCGGCGCCGACGGCAAGCATCGAGCCGTTGATGTCGAGCACCGTCGAGTGCGCCTTGCGATCGGAGGCCTCGATGATGCGGAAGGCGATGTCGCCGGTGCCGCCGGCAACGTCGAGGGTCCTGTAACCTTCGCGGCGCGGCGGGTTGAGCGCGGCGATCATCGCGTCCTTCCAGGCGCGATGCAGGCCGGCCGACATCACGTCGTTCATGATGTCGTAGCGCTTCGCCACCTTGTGGAACACGTCGTTGACGAGCGGCTGCTTTTCGCCGGCGTCGACATTGCGGAAACCGAAAGATGTTTCCATGCCGCCGTCGGCCGATACGCGCTGATCCGTCATACGAAGAACTCCATCTGAACCAATTTTTCCGGCACCATAGCGAAAAGGCCCCGTCCGCGCTATCTCGTGGGCGGGGTCGCGCCTGCGGCATAGCGCATCCCCTATAGGACAAGAAGGCCGCCAAGGAAATGCTGTCCGCCGCATCCAGCGAGCGAGAGCGAAGGAGTGCAGGAATGCCGGAGTTGCCTGAGGTCGAAACCGTCAAGCGCGGCCTGGCGCCGACCATGGAGGGCGCGCGGATCGTGACTGCGGAATTACGTCGGCCGGATTTGCGTTTCCCGTTCCCGGAGAATTTTTCCTCGACCGTTGCCGGCCAGCGCATCGTCTCGCTGTCGCGCCGCGCCAAGTATCTGATGATCGATCTCGAAGCCGGTGATGTGATCATCGCCCATCTCGGCATGTCCGGTTCCTTCCGCATCGAGGCAGGGCCGGCGGCAGCGACACCGGGCGAATTCCACCATCCGCGCGGCAAGGACGAGAAGCACGATCATGTCATCTTTCATCTCGACGCTGCCAATGGCCCTGTGCGGGTAATCTACAACGATCCGCGCCGCTTCGGCTTCATGGACCTTGCCCGCCGCGACACGGTGGCGAACCACGCCTATTTCCGCGCGCTCGGCGAGGAACCGACCGGAAACGTGCTCGATGCCGCCTATCTCGCCGCACGCTTTTCCGGCAAGGCGCAGCCGCTGAAGGCGGCGTTGCTGGACCAGAAGAACATCGCCGGTCTCGGCAATATCTATGTCTGTGAAGCGCTCTGGCGCTCGCACCTGTCGCCGGTGAAACCGGCCGGCGCGCTTGTCGACAAACGCGGCAAGCCGAAGGACGGGCTTGTGCGCCTGACGGATGCGATCCGCGAGGTGATCGCCGATGCCATTGCCGCCGGCGGCTCGTCGCTGAAGGACCACATCCAGGCCGACGGCTCGCTCGGCTACTTCCAGCACTCCTTCTCCGTCTATGACCGCGAAGGAGAGGCTTGCCGCACGCCGGGCTGCAACGGTACGGTCGCCCGCATCGTGCAGGCGGGCCGCTCTACCTTCTATTGTCCGCACTGCCAGAAATAATCGCCGGACCGTAAACGGTCTCGCGTCTGAGATGAACCGGAGGAAACAGGAATGACTTACGAAACGCTGCTGGTCGAAACGCGTGGCCGCGTCGGCCTCGTGACGCTCAATCGTCCGCAGGCCCTGAATGCGCTGAACTCGACCGTCATGCGCGAGCTTGCCGCAGCGCTGAAGGCCTTTGATGCCGACAAGGAAATCGGCGCTGTGGTCGTCACCGGCTCGGAGAAGGCCTTTGCCGCCGGCGCCGATATCAAGGAGATGCAGACGCTCGGTTTCGTCGACAGCTATCTCGGCGACTTCATCGGCGGCTGGGACCAGGTCGCTGCGGCCCGCAAGCCCGTGATCGCCGCGGTCTCCGGCTATGCGCTCGGCGGTGGCTGCGAGCTGGCGATGATGTGTGACTTTATCATTGCATCCGAGACCGCAAAGTTTGGCCAGCCGGAAATCACCCTTGGCGTCATTCCCGGCATGGGTGGCTCGCAGCGCCTGACGCGCGCCGTCGGCAAGGCCAAGGCGATGGACCTTGTGCTGACCGGCCGCATGATGGATGCCGCAGAGGCTGAGCGCGCAGGACTCGTATCGCGTGTGGTGGCGCCGGAGAAACTGATGGAGGAAGCGCTGGCCGCTGCCGAGAAGATTGCGTCCTTCTCGCTGCCCGCCGTCATGATGGCGAAGGAGGCGGTGAACCGCTCTCTCGAGCTGACCCTTGCCGAAGGCCTTCGCTTCGAGCGGCGGCTCTTCCATTCGCTGTTTGCAACCGAAGACCAGAAAGAGGGCATGGCCGCCTTCGTCGCCAAGCGCAAGCCAGAGTTCAAACATCGCTAGCCCAGAGAACAGCGCGCAGATTCTGGAAATTGCGCGTTGACGGGGCGGTCGTTTCCCGCTATACGCCGCCCTCAGTTTGGAACGCCATCTGGGCTTTCCGGAAATGCTCCCGAATTGCTTTGATGACAGGTCGCAGTGACCCGGCACGGCGAGGGCGGAGTTCATATCAGTTTTCGAAGAGAGGCACCAATGGCCAATACAACTTCGGCGAAAAAGGCGACCCGCAAGATCGCACGCCGCACCGCAGTGAACAAGGCCCGTCGTTCGCGCGTTCGTAACTTCATCCGCAAGGTCGAAGAAGCGATCGCTACCGGCGATCAGGCAGTCGCAGCCGCAGCGCTCAAGGCAGCTCAGCCCGAGCTGATGCGCGCCGCCACCAAGGGCGTCCTGCACGCCAACACTGCATCGCGCAAGGTTTCGCGTCTCGCGCAGCGCGTGAAGTCGCTTTCGGCCTAATCCGGCTAAGAAAATTCTATTGATGAAGAGCCCGGCCCTTGCGCCGGGCTTTTCGGATTCATACTTCTGTCATCGCGATGGTTAATCCAGCGGTATTAGCTTGTGTCAGAGCGATGACAAAATTTTTGAAATAAATTCAATGACTTATGAGAGGTCCTTATCAAAAGGATGTCTCCGGATGGGGGTCTCCTGAGCCCATAATGAGTCAAGCGAATTTTTATTTTTTTTCTTTTTCGCCAGCTAAGCAAAGAGCGAAAAATCAAAACCCTTGATTCAACAGGGATTCTTCTCGGACTCGGAATGCGGCAAGCAAAAGGCAGACTGAGAGTCAACGGTCAGTGCTTAAGGTTGCTTAAAAATCGCGATTGATCTTGCCCATCGATCCTGCCTAAATGCCCTCCACAGGGGACACGGACCACATCTGTAAAGGAAGCAGAAGACGCCATTTCAAAGAAATGGTTTCAATGCTTCTGTCCTTTGTATCAGGGCGGCTCCGCGTCGTTCAATCAGACAAGTCGAAGGTGAAAAACCGGATGGTTCATTCCACTCCGGATGAGAAACTTTCGTCTTATGGTTGTGGCGAGGTGCTCCTGCATGTTTCCTTCAGTCGTCTTCGATTTAAGGACAGGACATGCGGTACTTCTGAAGTGACACGGTGACCTTTGCGCGTCCAGTCAAGGCGCACGGTGCCGTGGGTCTGGATGACGGGTGCAAGCGGCGCCTGACGGCAGACGAAAATCCAAAGCGCGGCTCATCGCTTCGTACGAGGGTGCGGAGAGCTGTTGACGAGGAGGAGGATCCGAGGCGGTGCGGGAGCGCACCTAAGGATTGTTGACAAGAGGCGCGAGGGGACATCCTCCGGCCACATGTGGCGGGTGGGTGCGCGTAGCGCGCAGCGAGGCGGGAGATGAGGAGCCCGGCGTCGACTGCGACTGTGACGTTCGACGAATGCGGCATGGCCTTCGAGGCGCCGCGAGCGACGGACATAAGAGATGACGCCGGCAGCGATGACGGCATCTGAACATGAATTGGAAGGCGGCAAAATGCAGATGAATTTGGTGACGGCGGGCGCACTTCAGAAAGAAGGAGACGCATTCCAAGCCGGAAGCAATCTATCTCAGGCGGCGGGGGAAAAATTCGACATGAGGCACGACGCACTGTTCGAGCGGGTAAGTGCGCGTCTCAAGGCTCAAGTCGGTCCGGACGTCTTTGCAAGCTGGTTTGGGCGTCTGAAGCTCCATTCCGTATCCAAGAGTGTCGTGCGCCTCTCGGTGCCGACCACGTTCCTGAAGTCCTGGATCAACAATCGTTATCTCGATCTCATCACCTCGATCTTCCAGCAGGAAGACGGCGAGATTCTGAAGGTCGAGATTCTGGTGCGCACGGCCACCCGTGGCGCTCGTCCGACGACCCAGGAAGATGTATTGCCGCAGGCAACCGAAGCGGCTCCGGCAACGCCGGCACGCCGTCCGACGTCCGCCCAGCCGGTCGCAACGGTCGCAGCTGCGGCGGTTGCTAGCGTTCAGAAGCCGACACAGGCGCCGCTTTTCGGCTCGCCGCTCGATCAGCGCTATAACTTCGAGAGTTTCGTCGAAGGTTCTTCGAACCGTGTGGCGCTTGCCGCTGCCCGGACGATCGCGGAAGCCGGCGCCGGAGCCGTGCGGTTCAACCCGCTCTTCATCCATTCGAGCGTCGGCCTCGGCAAGACGCACCTTCTGCAGGCCATCGCCATCCAGGCGCTGCAGAGCGCGCGTGCTCCGCGTGTCGTCTATCTGACGGCCGAATACTTCATGTGGCGTTTCGCCACCGCGATCCGTGACAATGATGCGCTGTCGCTCAAGGAGTCGCTGCGCAACATCGACCTCCTGATCATCGACGACATGCAGTTCCTGCAGGGTAAGTCGATCCAGCACGAGTTCTGCCATCTCTTGAACATGCTGCTCGATTCCGCCAAGCAGGTCGTCGTCGCCGCCGACCGCGCTCCGTGGGAACTGGAATCGCTCGACAGCCGCGTTCGTTCTCGTCTGCAGGGCGGGGTTGCCATCGAGATGGACGGCCCGGACTACGACATGCGCCTCGAAATGCTGAAGCGCCGTCTGGACACGGCCCGTCAGGACGATGGATCGCTCGACATTCCCGGCGATATCCTGAGCCATGTCGCCCGCAATGTGACTGCCAGCGGTCGCGAACTGGAAGGCGCTTTCAACCAGCTCCTGTTCCGCCGTTCCTTCGAGCCGCAGCTGTCGATCGAGCGTGTCGACGAATTGCTTGGCCATCTCGTCAATGCCGGCGAGCCGCGTCGTGTCCGCATCGAGGACATCCAGCGCGTCGTTGCCAAGCATTACAATGTCTCGCGGCAGGAGCTCGTCTCCAACCGCCGCACCCGCGTAATCGTCAAGCCACGGCAGATCGCCATGTATCTGTCGAAGACGCTGACGCCGCGCTCCTTCCCGGAGATCGGCCGTCGCTTCGGCGGACGTGACCACACCACGGTACTGCATGCCGTGCGCAAGATCGAAGAGCTGATCTCGGGCGATACCAAGCTCAGCCACGAGATCGAGCTTCTGAAGCGTCTGATCAACGAATAGTCATGGCTGACTGTTTTTAGAAAAAGGCCCGGTTTTCCGGGCCTTTTCGTTTGGATCATGTCTGCGTTTCGTCGATGTCCGCGCGGAAACCGTCCCGTGCTTTCGTGAAAGCTCAGGTCTACCGTATCGCTTTCAACGTCCGTTGTTGTGCCGCCTTGACCGCCCGATCCTCGATGGCCTGCGATGCCCGGGCTTCGGCAATGATCCAGGTGCGAAAGGCAACGACTGGCGGTCGATCGAGGGCGGCCGGCGGGTAGACGAGGTGATAGGCAAGGCCGGTCATCACGCCCTCGGGGAAGGGGGCAATCAGCATGCCGTCCGCAAGTTCCCGCGCCACCAGCGACAGGCGGACAAGGGCGACGCCGTCGCCGGCCTTGGCCGCTTCGATGGCGCCGTTGCTGTTGACGAAGACCGGCCCGCGCCCGGGATCCACCCCTTCCGCTCCCGCCGCATCCAGCCATAGCCGCCAGTCCTGGCGATGCACGTCGTGCAGCAGCGCATGGCGGGCAAGATCGCTGGGTGTGTCGAGCGGCTGCCTGGCCCGGAGCGCCGGATGGATAACGGGGACCGGGTCGTCGTCGATCAGGCGCTCGCTGACAAGGCCGTCATAACGGCCCAGTCCATGCCGGATGGCGACGTCGACGCCGTCGCTCCCGAAATCCGTCAGCCGGTTCGTGGTGCTGATGCGTACGTCGATGCCGGGCACCTGCTGCTCGAAGGCGCCGATCCGGGGCACCAGCCATTGAGCGGCGAAGGTCGGCGTGCAGCTCACCGTCAGCATGGGCGCACGCTTGCGCGCTGTCAGCTCCTCGGTTGCCTCCCGCATCATGCGGAAGGCGCGCCGGAGCGTCGAAAAATAGATGCTCCCGTCTTCGGTCAAAACCAATTGCCTGGGGCGACGTTCGAAGAGCGTTACGCCCAGTGTCTGCTCGAGTTCTCGTACCTGCAGGCTGACTGCGCCCGGTGTGACGTTAAGTTCTTGCGCGGCCTTTGTGACGCTCGAATGCCGCGCTGTCGCCTCAAAGGCTCGAAGCGATGCGAGGGAAGGAAGAGTTGTTGTCATGGTTTAGCCAAACTCAATCATGTAGCGAAAAATGATCGTTTGTCCGAAGCGTAATATGCTGAGAATAATGGCACAAATTCAGAACGGTCAACACCGTTTCGGTTTAGTCAGACAAACAAACGAGGGTTTTCGCGATGGTGCAGCCGGTTCAGGCCAAGGTCATGGGAGCGCGGGAATGGGGCATGCTGATCATGCTCTCTCTCCTCTGGGGCGGTTCCTTCTTCTTCATCGGTATCGCCGTCAAGGCGCTGCCACCGTTTACGATCGTGGCGCTGAGGGTCAGTCTCGCGGCGCTCACATTGCTCGCTTTTGTGCGCTTTGCGGGGCTGTCGCTGCCGCGGGATCCGCGTGTCTGGCTGGCGTTCTTCGGCATGGGTCTGCTGAACAATCTCATCCCCTTCTCGCTGATCGTCTGGGGTCAAACACATATCGCTAGCGGCCTTGCGTCGATCCTCAATGCCACCACGCCGCTATTCGGCGTGATCGTCGCGCATCTGCTGACGGATGACGAGAAGCTGACCGTCAACCGTTTCGCCGGGGTGGTCGTCGGTTTCCTTGGCGTTGCCATGATGATCGGTCCGGCTGCCCTCGGCGGGCTCGGCTCGAACCTTGTTGCCCAGCTTGCCGTTCTCGGTGCGGCGCTCTCCTATTCGCTCGCCGGCGTCTTTGCCCGCCGCTTCAAGCGCATGGGTGTGGCGCCGATCGTAACGGCAACCGGCCAGGTCTCGGCCGCGAGCATGATGCTGGTGCCGCTGTCGCTACTCGTCGATCATCCCTGGACGCTCACCATGCCTGGCCTCGACGTCTGGGCGGCGATCGTCGGTATCGCTCTGGTCTCTACAGCGCTCGCCTATGTTCTGTTCTTCCGCATTCTCGAAACGGCAGGTGTCACCAATCTGATGCTCGTCACCTTCCTGATCCCCGTCAGTGCCATCCTGCTTGGCGCGATGTTCCTGGGCGAGACACTGGAGCCGAAGCATTTCTTCGGCATGGCGTTGATTGCCATGGGGCTTGCAGCGATCGACGGGCGGCTCCTGCGCCTCTTGCGCCGGCCGACGGTCGACCCCAACTTGGAATGCCGCGAGAACGTCTGAACGTCCATCCACATGCAAGGCGGGCTGGTAGGCGAAAGCACTACCGGCCCTGTTTTTTTCGGCAGGGTTGTCGGCTATCTGTCGATGCCATCGTCTTTGATTCAGGAGCAGGAGAGTTCCATGCTTTATGCCGTGTTTTGCTACAACCAGGAGGATGTCACGAGTACCTGGAGCAAGGAACAGGATGACAAGGTCATGCATGACCTCGCGGCTGTGCAGAGCAAATATGCCGAAGCCGGCAAGCTCGGGCCGGTGGCGCGGTTGCTGCCGACGTCCGCTGCCACGACGCTTAGGCACAGCCACAGTGAGACGATCGTGCTCGATGGCCCCTTTGCAGAGACCAAAGAGCAATTGCTCGGCTTCTATGTCGTCGACTGTGCGTCTCTCGAGGAAGCGCTTGCGTTTGCGCGCGATCTGAGTTCCGCCAACCCGGCTGCCGGCTCCTACGAAATACGACCTCTCGCCATCTACAAACCCAGTGAGCTTGCTTCATGACAGACACAGCCTGGATAGACCTCGCACTCGTTTCAGCCCGGCCGCAGGCAATGGGCGCATTGCTGCGCTATTTCCGCAATCTCGATACGGCCGAAGAAGCGTTTCAGGAGGCGTGCATCCGGGCTTTGAAGACCTGGCCGAAGAGCGGGCCGCCGCGCGATCCGGCGGCGTGGCTGATCTTCGTCGGCCGCAACAGCGGGATCGACAAGGTCCGGCGGCAGTCGCGCGAGACGGCGCTGCCGCCCGAGGAAATGCTCTCCGATCTTGAGGATCAGGAAAACGAACTCGCTGATAGGTTGGATGGCTCCCAGTATCGCGATGACATTCTTCGCCTGCTGTTCGTCTGCAGCAATCCCGCGCTGCCTGCCACGCAACAGATCGCCCTGGCGCTGCGCATCGTCTCAGGCCTTTCCGTCAAGCAGATCGCCCGCGCCTTTCTCGTCAGTGAAGCTGCAATGGAGCAGCGCATTACCCGCGCCAAGTCCCGCGTTGCCGCCGCCGGCCTTGCCTTTGAGACGCCCGATGCGGCCGACCGCTCCGATCGGCTCGCCGCCGTTGCAACGATGATCTACCTCGTCTTCAACGAGGGGTACTCGGCGATGAACGGGCCGGAAAGCGTCTCGGCCGATCTCTGCGGCGAGGCAATTCGCCTCGGACGCCTGTTGCTGCAGCTTTTCCCGGCAGAGCCGGAGATCATGGGGCTGACGGCCTTGATGATGATTCAGCATTCCCGTGCGCATGCGCGCTTTGATGCCGATGGAGCCGTCATCCTTCTCGAAGACCAGGATCGAACCCTATGGAACCGGCCGCTGATCGATGAGGCGTTGGCCTTGATCGACAAGGCGATGCGCCGTCGTCAGCCCGGCGCATACCAGATCCAGGCGGCAATCGCCGCACTGCATGCGCGGGCAGAGCGCCCCGAAGACACCGACTGGGCACAGATCGATCTGCTCTATCAGGCGCTCGAACGATTGCAGCCGTCGCCGGTGATCACACTCAACCGGGCGGTGGCGGTGTCGAAGCGTGACGGCCCGGAAGCGGCGCTCGCCATGATCGCGCCGCTGTCTGACAAGCTGTCGGGATACTTCTATTTCCACGGTCTCAGCGGCCACCTGTTGAAGCAGCTCGGCAGGGTCCGCGAGGCGCGCGTCGCCTTCGACCATGCGATCGCGCTTGCGACCAATGCCGCCGAATGCGCTTATATTCGCATGCAGCTCGACAAGCTCGACGAGGAACCGGATGCCAAGACGCTCGGTTCGAAAAAATAGTTGAAAAATCTTGGGCAGCTGTCGGCGGCGGCCTCGTGGCTTCGTCCTTGGACTGACAACGAGATCCAAGGAGAGATCACAATGAATACCAGCCTCGCTTTGCCCGTGCCGACAACAAAGTCCGTGATCCTCGGCCGCGCCTTGAGCGGCCTCGTCATTCTGTTCCTGGTCTTCGATGGTGCCATCAAACTGGTGCCGCTGCAGGTCGTCACCGAAACCATGGCAGCACTCGGCTACTCGGCAGACCAGGGCCTGGCGCGCCTGCTCGGCGTGCTGACGCTGCTCTGCACCCTGCTTTATGCCATCCCGAGAACCTCCATTCTGGGCGCCATCCTGCTTACCGGCTACCTCGGCGGCGCCATGGCCACGCATCTTCGGGCGGAGAGCCCGCTCTTCACCCATCTGTTGTTCGGCTTCTATCTGGGCGTCATCGCCTGGGGCGGCCTGTGGCTCAGAGATCCGCGGCTGCGCAGCCTCCTCCCGTTCAAGAACTGACAACCGTCCCCAACCGCTCGAAAGACGACCATGACCAAGACTGTCGAAGACTACATTGCCGGCCTATCCGGTGTTCCAGCAGACGTGGCGAAGTGCTTGCATGCAGCGCTCGATGCCGCAGGCGGGCTCACCGATATCGTCAAGTGGGGCCATCCCGTCTACCAGGCCGGCGGGGCGGTTTGCCTGCTCAAGGGGGCCAAGGATCACGTGACCTTCGGCTTCTGGCGCGGGGCCGAGATGCTCGATCTCGATGCCCGCCTGGAGAAGGGCGGCGGCAAGGGTGACATGGCCTTTATCCGTCTGCGTAAGGTCGACGATGTCGATGACGCTCAGGTTGCCCGCCTGGTCGCAAAGGGCATCGAGCTCAACCGGCTGAAAGGTGATCCGCTGAAATAGCCGTTCGCGAAACAAACTTGCAGCGCGACCGGTAAAACAGAGCGCCTTTATCGGTCGCGATGAAATACCTCTTCACGGGAACAGGAATTCACGCCAGATCCCGCGAGGCAATCATGATCCTCTACTATCAGACCCATTCTCCCTTCGCCCGCAAGGTGCTCGTCTTTGCGCTCGAGATCGGTGTTGCCGACCAGCTCGAGGTCATCCACCACGAGACCAGCCCGACGCGGCGCAACGACGAGGTCTATGCCGAAAACCCGCTCGGCAAGGTTCCGGTCCTTTTGCGAGAAGGCCTGGAGCCGATCTTTGATTCCGACGTCATCTGCGCCTATCTCGACACGCTGCATGAGGGGCGCAAGCTGATCCCCGAAAGCGGCGAACCGCGCTGGCGGGCGCTCCGACTGCAGTCTGTGGCGCAGGTCCTCGCCCAAACCGGCATCGGTCTGCGTTGGGAATGGGAGCGCCGGCCCGAGCACCTGCGTTTTGCGGCGTTGGCCGAGGGCTATGCCGAAAAGATCGAGGAGACCTACGATTGGCTGGAGCGGACGCTGGAGCCCGAGGGGGCCGTCGATGTCGGCCAGATCGCGCTGGCGACGGCGCTTTCGTGGATGGCGTTTCGCGACCTGCCCTCGTTCCGCAACCGCCCGAAGTTGACGCGCTGGTTCGACGCGTTCGAGGGGCGGCCATCCATGCTGGCAACACCGCTTTCCGGTGAAACGTACGATTGAACCTGTAGCCGGCGAAGATGCCGGAATTTCCAGGAAACGCGGGCCGTTGCCCGCCGGGAAACTCGACCTAGCCGCCTCAGGGGCAGGCTAGGTCGGCGACCACGGCGTCGAGGATCAGCATGCCGGCCGGCGTGCAGCGCAGGCGTGAATTGCCGAGCCGCTCGATGAAGCCGTTGTCGATCAGGAATTGTTCGCGCTCCGGGTCGGGGTCGCGGCCGGAAAGGGTCTGCCAGCGGACGAGATCGACGCCTTCCTTCAGGCGCAGGCCCATCAGCAGCAATTCGTCCGACTGTGCTTCGAGATCGAGCGCTTCACGTTCGATCATGCCGTGACCGTAGGTCTCGACAAGGCGCAACCATTCCTCCGGCTTTCGCTCAGTCGCCGTTGCGATCTTGCCGTTGCCAACGCTCAGGCGGCCGTGGGCGCCGGGGCCGATACCCGCATAGTCGCCATAGCGCCAGTACGTCAGGTTGTGGCGGCTCTCGGCGCCCGGACGAGCGTGGTTGGAGACTTCATAGGCCGGCATACCGATGGCGGCAGTGATGTCCTGCGTCGCCTCGTAAAGAATCGCCGATTGTTCACCGTCGGGAACGATGAGCTTGCCAGCCTTGTGCAGGCCGTAGAAGGGCGTGCCTTCTTCGATCGTCAGCTGGTAGAGCGACAGGTGGTCGACCGCGTAGGAAACGGCCTCTTTCAATTCGCGCTCCCACTCCTCGACCGTCTGATTGGGACGGGCGTAGATCAGGTCGAAGGACATGCGCGGGAAGATCTCGCGCGCAAGCCGGATCGCCTTCAGCGCATCCTCGACATTGTGCAGCCGCCCGAGGAACTTGAGGTCGCGGTCGTTCAGCGCCTGGACGCCAAGCGAGACACGGTTGACGCCGGCGGCCCGATAGCCGTGAAAGCGCGTCGCCTCGACGCTCGAAGGGTTGGCCTCCATGGTGATTTCGATGCCGTCGGGCACGTGCCAATGGCGGGCGATACCCTGCAGGATCGCGTCGACCGTCGAAGGCTCCATCAAGGACGGCGTACCGCCGCCCATGAAGATGCTGGTGACGGTGCGCGGACCGGAGAGCTCCCGCGCTTCCTCCATCTCCCTCAGGAAGGCGGAAACGAAACGCGGTTGATCCACCGGCTGGTGGCGCACGTGGCTGTTGAAGTCGCAATAGGGGCATTTGGCCGCGCAGAACGGCCAATGCACATAGACCCCGAAGCCGGGATCCATGCCGTCACCGATCGCCGAAAGCGTGGCCGTCTGCATCGTTGCGTCTCTCATGCGGCTCAATCAGGCTCCGAGGCAGGTCTCGGCGAAGATCTTGAAGGCGCGGGCGCGGTGCGACAGGGCCTCCGCATCCCCCGGCTTCCAGCCGTGCTTCTCATCCGCGCTCATTTCGCCGAAGGTGGTCTCATAACCCTTGGGCTGGAACACCGGATCGTAGCCGAAGCCCTGGCTGCCGCGGGGCGGCCAGACGACGAAGCCTTCGACCTCGCCGCGGAAGAGTTCCACATGGCCGTTCGGCCAGGCCAGGCACAGGACCGAGACGAAGCGGGCGGTGCGCTGCGTGGGCGCCGTGGCGCCTTTTTCCTGCAACGCTTTCTCGACCTTCTCCATCGCCATCGCGAAATCGCGGCTGCCGTCCTCGCGCTCGGCCCAGTTGGCAGTGTAGACGCCGGGCGCGCCGTCGAGCGCGTCGATCGCGAGACCCGAATCGTCGGAAAGCGCCGGCAGGCCGGAGGCCTTGGCCGAGGCGAGCGCCTTGATCGTCGCGTTCTCCTCGAAGGTGGTGCCGGTTTCATCCGGCTCGATGAAGTTTAGATCCGCGGCCGATTTCGCCTCGAAGCCGAGCGGGCCGATGAGGTCGCGGATTTCGCGGATCTTGCCGGCATTGTGGCTGGCGACGATCAGCGTCTTGTTGTCCAGTTTGCGCATTGTGTCTCGTTTCGTATTCATTCGACGGACCAGAGGCCCGGCTCCGCACATTCGAGGCTGTTGCCGGCCGGATCGCGGAAGTAGAACGACCGCGCTCCGTTGGGCCAGCGAAGATCGCTTTCTATTGCAATGCCGGCCGCTTCCAGCTTCGCCTTCCAAGCATCGAGCGCCTCGGCCGCCACCCGGAAGCACATGTGCCCCCGGCCGGTCGTACCGTGCGGAGGCACCGGCAGGGCGGCGTCCGGCGCTGGCGGCTTCACCGTTTCGGCCGGGTTGAAGATCAGAAGCACGCCCTGGCCGCAACGGAAGAACACGTGCCGGTTTCCGGCGCGGGTGATCCTGTCGAGACCGAGAACGCCACCATAGAAGGCCTCGGCGGCGTCGAGATCGGCCGCATAGAGCGCCGTCTCGAGAATGCCTTCCAGTGCCGGGGCCATGTCAGTTCCTTTTCGTCAGCCGGCGATCGCCTGCTTCTGCAGCGCGACCAGTTCGGCAATGCCGTTCTTTGCCAGACCCATCAGGCTTGCGAATTCCTCTTCCGAGAAAGGCTTGCCTTCGGCCGTGCCCTGGATCTCGACGATACCGCCGGAGCCGGTCATGACGAAGTTGGCATCGGTCTCGGCAGCGGAATCTTCGAGGTAGTCGAGGTCGATCACCGACTGGTTGGCGAAGATGCCGCAGGAGATGGCGGCGACATGGTCCTTCAGGACCTTCTCGACCTTGACCATGTTGCGCGCTTCCATCCATTTCAGGCAATCGTAGAGCGCGACCCAGGCGCCGGTGATCGAGGCCGTGCGCGTGCCACCATCGGCCTGGATGACGTCGCAGTCGATCGAAATCTGACGTTCGCCGAGCGCCGGCAGGTCGACGACCGCGCGCAGGGACCGGCCGATCAGTCGCTGGATTTCCTGGGTGCGGCCGCTCTGCTTGCCGCTTGCCGCCTCGCGCCTCATGCGCTCGCCGGTGGCGCGCGGCAGCATGCCGTATTCCGCCGTCACCCAGCCCTTGCCGCCGTTGCGCAGCCAGGCCGGAACCTTTTCCTCAAGGCTGGCGGTGCACAGCACGTGCGTGTCGCCGAACCGCACCAGACAGGAGCCTTCTGCGTGCTTGGAAAAATTGCGCTCGAAGGAAACCTTGCGCATTTGGTCGGTTTTTCTGCCGGATGGCCGCATCGTCAACTCCTATCGTATCTGGTGAGCCTTCTACTGCATAATTCCCTAAATCGAAATCGATCTAGGGATAAAATTATGCAGCGGTTTGAAGCGCTACAGCGACCTTGAGCGCGTCTAGCGACACGCGGCGCTGTAGAGCATGGCGCAAGTAAAGGGAACCGGTGGATAGCCGGGGGTGAGGCCGTTTTTTCCCTTTTGCCATTGGGCGGCAGGATCACTATATTCCGGGCACGGCAGGATGTGCCTGCAAGTGTGGAGTGACATGGTACTGCGCAGTCCCGGAGCAAAGGAAATCGCCGCGGCGCTGGACGAGCGCTCGGGCGAGATTTTCCGTCGCATCGTGGAAACGTATCTGACGAGCGGCGAGCCGCTCGGCTCGCGTAATCTTTCGCGTTTGCTGCCGATGTCGCTTTCCCCCGCTTCCGTTCGCAACGTGATGAGCGATCTCGAAGATCTCGGTCTCATCTATTCGCCGCATGTCAGCGCCGGCCGTCTGCCCACCCAGACGGGGCTGCGCTTCTTCGTCGATGCCTTCATGCAGGTCGGCAATCTCTCGACCGAGGACCGGGCGTCGATCGATCGCCAGGTCCGGCGCGGCGACCACGCCCAGCCGGTGGACGCATTGATGGCTGAGGCGAGCCAGATGTTGTCGGGCATGTCGCGCGGGGCGGGCCTCGTCATCACCGCCAAGGCCGACCCCGTGCTGAAGCACGTCGAGTTCATTCGCCTTGCGCCGACAAAAGCGCTTGCCGTTCTCGTCGGCGAGCACGACCAAGTGGAAAACCGCATCATCGAGCTGCCGGCCGGGGTGACCAGTTCGCAGCTCACCGAAGCGGCAAACTTCCTGAACGCCCATCTCGCCGGTCAGACAATCGCAGAAGTGCGCACGCAGCTCGAAAAGGTAAAGCAGACGGTACGCGGCGAACTCGATGCGCTGTCTCAGGATCTGGTCGAGCGCGGTCTCGCCATCTGGTCGGGCAATGAGGGCGACGAGAAGCCGGCGCGGTTGATCGTGCGCGGCCGTGCCAATCTGCTCGAGGGACTGGAAGGGGCTGAGGACATCGATCGGCTCCGCATGCTTTTCGACGACCTCGAAAAGAAGGACAGCATGATCGAGCTGCTCGATCTTGCAGAGAGCGGCCCGGGTGTGCGGATCTTCATCGGCTCCGAAAACAAGCTCTTCTCGCTCTCGGGCTCCTCGCTGATCGTCGCGCCCTATCGCGATGGCGAAGATCGCATCGTCGGCGCAGTCGGCGTCATCGGTCCGACGCGGCTCAACTATTCCCGCATCGTGCCGATGGTCGACTATACCGCGCAACTGATGTCGCGGCTTTCCCGTTAAAGGCGCGCTTTTGGTCGCGCGCACGATTGAACCCTTGATTTTTCGGCCCCAAACCTCGATATCGGCTTCAAATCCAGTCACTGGGCATTTTTGCTGAGACGCAGGCTCGCGCTTGCGACGCGGAAATGCGAAGGACGATAGAGACGACACTGCGGAGAACGTCATGACCGACGATACGAACAAGCACGGACCCGAGGCCACCGACGAGGTATACGACGCTGCGCCGGACGTTGCCGACGCTGCTCAAGCTGCGCCAGTTGCCGAGCCTGATCCGTTGGAGCTCGCCAAGGCCGAGAACACCGAGCTGCGCGACAAGTACCTTCGGCTTGCCGCCGAGATGGACAATCTGCGCCGCCGGACCGAGCGCGACGTGAAGGATGCGAAGTCCTACTCCGTCGCCGGCTTTGCCCGCGACATGCTCGCTGTTTCGGACAACCTTCGCCGGGCGCTCGACGCCATTCCGGCAGAGGCCAGGGAAACCGCCGAAGCTGGTCTCACCGCGCTGATCGAAGGCGTGGAAATGACCGAGCGTTCGATGCTTTCGGCGCTTGAGCGTCATGGCGTCAAGAAGCTGGAGCCGGAAGGCCAGAAGTTCGACCCGAACTTCCATCAGGCCATGTTCGAGATTCCGAATGCGGACGTGCCGAACAACACCGTGCTGCAGGTCGTTCAGGCCGGCTACACCATCGGTGACCGCGTTCTGCGTCCGGCCATGGTCGGTGTGTCCAAGGGCGGACCGAAGGTCGTGACCGCAGAGAACGGCGACGCACCGTCCGCCTGATCCAACGGATCAGAGTTTCAAGAAAATGCCGCGCGAATTTCGCGCGGCGTTTTTGTTTGGGCAGAAGGATGGGCGCAGCTTCAGGCGCAGTCCCTATCCGAAGAGCTGGTGCAGGTGATCGTTAAGGAAACGGCCTTCCGGATCGACCTTGGCCCGCAGCGCCCGGAAATCGCCTGCGCGGGGATAGAGCGTGGTCACATCCTCGGCGCCGAGGAAGTGCAGCTTGCCCCAGTGCGGCCGTGACCCGTACTGCCTGAGGATCGTGTCGACGTCCTTCAGATAATCCCAATAGTCGGTTCCCGGCTCGCCCGAGACCGAGAGCGTGATCGAGTCCTGTTCGAAGAAGGGGCTGATCCAGCCGGTGTCGCCGGCGGTGAAGCGGTACTCGATCGGATAGATGCAGGTCGGGTGCTTCTCCAGCATCAGCTTGCGCACCGCCTTTACCGCTTCCTTGCCGTGGGCGACGGGCACCGCATATTCCAGCTCGTGGAAATTCGGCACGTATTCGATCGGGTAGATCTCCGAGGAATAGGCGATCTTCTCGAAACGGCGCTCGGTCGGCGCTTCCTCGGTGATGTCGATCACCTTCATCTCGCAGACGTCGGAGGTGCTCTCCGTCGTCGAGACCGACGCCGTGTCCGGCAGGCAATAACAATGCCGGCTTTCCGGTACGGGGCACCAGAAGAAGCCGAAATGGCGGTGCTTGGCGGCCAGTTCGTCGTGCTGCTCGATCATTTCGTCGAAGGTGCAGCGCCAGAGCTTTTCATGCAGGTTGTAGCTGTCCATCGCCTGCAGCGTGATCTCCGAGATCACGCCGAGCATGCCGACCGACACCCGCGCCGCCTCCAGCAGATCGGGCGTCGTCTCGTCGACGACGAGGATGCTGCCATCCGGCTGCACCAGGCGCATGCCGACGATCTGCGAGGCCATGTTGCCGAGCTTGGCGCCGGTCCCGTGGGTGCCGGTGGTGAGCGCGCCGGCCAGCGCCTGGCTGTCGATATCACCCTGATTGATCAGCGAAAGGCCATTGGATTTGAGCACCTTGCCGAGCTGGTTGATGGTCGTGCCCGCCTTCACCGCGACGCGCTTGCGTGCGTAGTCGATGCCGACGACGCCCTGCATGCTGGAGAGCGTCAGCTGCAGCCCGCTGGTCAGCGCCACCGGGGTAAAGGAATGGCCGGAGCCGGCGCAGCGTACGTTCAGCCCTTGCGAGGTCGCCTCACGCACCAT
>NZ_JAEPRP010000149.1:0-18579 GCF_016652895.1 Ensifer sp. SSB1 | reverse complement strand
AGAGATCGACGAGACCTGCCATGCAGCCGCGCGCGCCATGACACAGCATATCGGGCAAAAGCAGAGCGAAAGGCTCATCACCGATCAAGTCACGGGCGCACCAGACGGCATGGCCGAGACCGAGTGGCGCCTGCTGCCGCGTGAAGCTGACGGAGCCGGCGCGGGGCAGCATCTCCTCCAACTCGGAGATCTGGGCCTTCTTGCCGGAACGGGTCAGCGACGAGATGAGCTCCGGCGTGTCGTCGAAGTGGTCCTCGATTGCCTGCTTGTTGCGGCTGGTAACGAAAACGATGTGCTCTATTCCCGCCTGGCGGGCTTCATCGACCGCATATTGCACGACCGGACGATCGACGATCGTCAGCATCTCCTTGGGTATCGCCTTTGTCGCGGGGAGGAACCGCGTTCCATTGCCGGCGACCGGGATCACAGCTTTCCTGACGGTCCTGATACGGTCCATAGCTTTATCCTTTGCGTACGTGAGGGCTATTGCCCGAGGTGGATCGTTCAGCCGCCACTATCGGTGTGGCGGACTTCAATCGTGCGAACGGCGCAAGCAAACGGCGCAGCCGCACGGCGATCGGCATTTTGAGGTGCCGAAGCGCTCGGGGGTCGGAGAAGGCCACCTGGGCGGCGCCTACCAACGATTTGGATTTCAGATGATCGACCAAACGCAGGAAGGCATGCGCTTCGCTGAGGCTCCTGTCGCGGCGACGCTGCATTGTCATCGCTTCGGCATCGATCGCGTGTTTTGCGAGGAAATCCCTGTCGGCTGCGATCATCGCATCGATATGGCGAAGTTCGAGCACCCGGGAAATCGAGCCCTCGCGAATGTGGTAGCAATAGCCGGCTGAAGGATCGACGACGCAGCGCCCGCCGCAGGCAAGCGCGGACGCCAGCAGGATGTAGTCTTCACCGATCCGGATGGCTTCCTCGAAGCGCAGCCCGTGCTCGTTCAGAAAACGACGCTCGAAAACAGGCTTCATATAGCCAAAATTATAGGTCGAGCGGAAAAGCACATTGGATTGAATGAACGCCGCAAGCGTCAGCACCCGGTGGTGTTCGAGCAAGGCTTCGGGAAACATGCGCTCCACGCGCCCGTCGAGGTTTGCAACATCGATGTTGTCGACGGCAATCTCAGCGCCGGCGGTCGACGCCAAATCGATCATGCGGGAAAGCCGCCTGGGACTGATGGTGTCGTCCGCGTCGAGAATAGCGATCCATGTGCCGCGTGCGGCTTCAAGCCCGGCATTGCGCGCTCCGCCCGGCCCACGGTTTTTTTCAAGCCGCAACAGCCGTACGCGGGGATCAGCGATCTCTTCGACCACGGCACAGGTGTTGTCGGCAGAGCAATCGTCGACGACGATCACTTCCAGATCGACGTTTTCCTGGGCGAGCGCGCTCAAAACGGCGCGCCGGATCGTGTCTGCGGCGTTATAGGCCGCGACGACAAAACTGACCTCTGGTGGGGGAAGCGTCATCAGGCGGTCGCGGCCCCATATTGCTGGAGTTCGCGCACGCCAAGCAGCCCACTGACGACGCCCGCATGCATGATGGCGCGCAAGGCGTAGCGCGAGCGGGCGACAGGCGATCCGAGAAGGATGAGGCTCGCCGCCGCGCAATAGCCGGATTTGGCCGTCGCCCGGGCGATTTCCACCATCTGCCTTGCGGGTCGGCCCGGCTCACTTAACAGGCGCCCGTGGGTCTGGCCGGAGCGGAAGCGGCGCTTGGCAAGCCAGGCAAGGCGCGCACGCTTTTCCGGAACCGGCTCGAAAACCAACGCATCCGGCGCATAGGCGAGACGTCCGCCGGCCGCATGCATATGGCGGAAGAACTCCGTGTCCTCGCCGCCGGTCCGTCCCAGCGCCAGGTTGAACCGTCTGCCGAAAAGG
This sequence comes from Ensifer sp. SSB1, assembly GCF_016652895.1. Classification (NCBI taxonomy): domain Bacteria; kingdom Pseudomonadati; phylum Pseudomonadota; class Alphaproteobacteria; order Hyphomicrobiales; family Rhizobiaceae; genus Ensifer; species Ensifer sp. SSB1. Next base: position 16,690 of record NZ_JAEPRP010000149.1, on the reverse strand, counting down.
ACCGGCCGGGTAAGATCGATCAGCACATTGCAGGTGTAGCCCGTGCGGATTTCGCCCTCGACCCACACCGGTCGGGTCGAATGAAAGTCGCCCCGACGCATCCAGTTCGGCGCGGACAACGCGTATTCGGCGCGCACCGGGCCGAGCACGACATCGGCCCCGGTCGCAAGCGCCGTATCGAGCAATTGCACGAGCCACGTTCTCGCCACCGTCTCGTCGTCATCGACGAAGGCGAGATAGTGGCCGGCGCTGTTGTCGAGACAGGCATTGCGGGCGATCGAAATGTTCGACGCCGGGCAATGCACGTAGAGGATCTCGAAAGGCATGGTCGGGCGCATCTGGTTGACCAATGCCTCGGCACTCGGCGTCGTGTCGTTGTCGGCGACGATGTCGCGGATGTCGACGTCAGAGGGCACCGTGATGAGCGCCAGCGAATGCAGCGTTTCAGCAAGCTCCGGGCGGCGGAAGGTGCAGACCGCAATATCGATCTGCTTTCTGGCGAACGTTCCGGTCATGGCGCCACCTTTCGGTTTCGCGAGGTGAGCAGCTCGCGCCAAAAGCCGGCCGACCAGGCGAAATGCATGACCATGGCCGAAAAGGCCGCAAGCGGGCCGTAGGGGTTCCTTTGCCCAAGCGCCATCCACATACCGTAGCCGATGCAGGCGGCGGCCCAGAGCGCCACCGGCACGACGGCGAGCCAGTTGATGACGGCGAGCAGAGCGCCGACGGCGACCGGTGCCACGGCAAGCGGCAGAAGCTGGCGAAGGTTCGGCCAGGCGCGGTGTTTCAGGACATTGCGCGCGCGCCCACGTCCATAGGCGAAATACTGGCGAAAAAGCGGGCCGACCTTGGCGCGCGGATAATAGACCATGCTCGTCCGGTCGGTCATCCAGATGCGATAGCCTCCCTGACGGAAGCGGTAGTCGAACTCTGCATCTTCGTTGTGACTGAAGATTTCGTCATAACCGCCGATCGCCTGAAAGGCGGATATGCGCATCAGTGCATGGTGACCGTGATCGGCCCAGTGGCTCGTCGCTCCAAGTCGATGCTTTGCGCCGCCATTGCCGAGTTTGGAATTCTGGGCGTAGGCCGTCGCCTTCTGGAACGGCGTGAAGCCGACCGTCTGCATCGCGACGACAACCGAGTCCGCACCGGTCTCGAGCGCTTCTTCGACAAGGCGCTCGCAGTAGTCGTCAGGATAGGTTCCGTGCGCATCGATCCGGATCAGATAGTCGAAGGCCGCCCCGTATTCAGCCACGGCCAGATTGATCGCCGCACTCTGAATGCGCTTGGGGTTGTCGAGGGCAAGGACCGATGCGTCCGCCGCAGCGAGGCGGGCAGCAATGTCGCGCGTGCCATCCGTGCTGCCGCCATCGACGACCAGAATGGCACCGTTGAGACGCGCCGCAGAGGGCCGCAATCTCTCGACCAGGCCCTCAAGGTGCTCGGCCTCGTTGAGGCAGGGAATGACGATAAGGGTTCGTATCGAAGCCAGCGTGTTGTTGCTCATGACAATCCGCCTTCGTTCTGGGGCGTTGCGGAAAGGTTCGGCGCAATCCACGGCGGAGCCGCCGATGTTGCCGCCTGCAGGCGACGGACAAGGTTTTCACAGTCGCTGCGATTGAAGATCCAGGTATCGGCTCCACATGCCGCAATCCGGTCGGATGCCTCGGCGTAACATTCGGGGTCGACCGAGCCGAGGAGGGCGACGAGAGCCTCCGGCTCCGCTTCGTCGAGGAGCATGCCGAGGCCGCGGATCGCAAGGAATCTTGCTGTCTCGGTACCGCGCAGCGCAATCGGCACTCGACCGAAACGGCAGCCCTCGTAGAGCCGGTTCGGCAACAGCCATGTCGAGTTCTGGCCTTCCTCGAAGAAATCGATCGCCCAGGTGAAGTGCACGTCGGAATAGATGGCGCCCAGTTCCTCCGGGCTGCGGTAGGGCCCGTGGAACTGGATGAACGGCTCATTGCGGACGAAGCCGTCGAAGTCGTCGAACTCCGAATAGGCGGGCCGGCCGCGCAGCACGATCTCGAAGCGTCCTTCCATCCTGCGGGAAAAGGCTGCCAGCAGTGCCAGAGACTTGCGGCAGCGCAGTGCGCCGAACCAGCCGATCCGCCACGGCCCATCCTCTGCCGGCGTTGCTGCCGGAGCGAGCGGCCGCGCTGTGGTTTCGCCGAGCTCGAGCACCTTGTTTTCCAGGATCATGGTCGGCGCCGAGATGCCGGAAAGCGGACGGAAGTAATGTTCGACGAAGGCCGGAGAACTGGTGATCAGCAGCCGGGCATCACGCCCGAGGAACGCTTCGCTCGCCCGCAAAGTCTTGCCGGCGATGTCGCGGCGCAAAAGCAGGCGGTGAATGTCGAGACATTCGTAAACGATCGGCACGTCACCGCCGAAAACACTGACGGCCTGCCTGGCGATCGCCAGCATGTCGAGATTGCGCGCAATGATCACATCAGGGCGTTCGACATTGCGCAGCGCCTGCCTGAGCGAAAAGCAGCTCTTGGCGATCGCACCGATCCGTTGGACGAAACGCCCGTCATGTGTCGTTCCGAGCTCAATCGGCTCGATGCCTTCGATCGCCGCCAGCGGGTTGGCGTCGCGCCTGAACCCCGCAAGCTTGACCCTTGCGCCCCCGGCAAGGAGCATCAGGACGCGCCGGCGAACGGCGGGGTCGGCAAGATCCTGTGCGAAATAAAGTACCTGCAGCATGAATCCCCGGTTTTCTGCTTGGCCGTCGCCGAGCATGGATGAGAACGTTGCGCTTTGCCGTTTGAACGCGCGGCTTATGAGTGCGGCTTCTGATCGCCGCCTAGAGCGCCGTGCGTTCATATGAACGCACAAAGGACGCTCTAGCTCTTTGATTCTAGAGCATCTTTCCGCTTTCAAGTGATTCCACTTGAAAGCGGGATGCTCTAGTTCGTTCGGCAGGCGACCGACTCGGCAAACTGGCATTTATCGCCAGGCGCCGTGAACGCGATCCGATCGATCTGCATTGTCGACGGTCCCTTGTAGGAGAAGACGCCCATCCAATCGGAAAGCGTGTCGGTTCCCCAAAGGCTGAAGAAGATCTTCTGCGGATTGGTTGGGATCTTCGCGGGGTCGGTGACTTCGTGGACCAGTTCGCCGTTGACGTAGTAGCGGATACGCTCTTTTTCCCAGACAAAGGCGTAGTCGTTGAAGCCCTGGTTGGCGCCGCCAGGCACATCGGCGAGCTTTTCGTTGCCGCCCTTGGCGGAGACATATTGGTTGATCTGAACCTTTGCCGGGTTCTTGCCGAGGACTTCGAAATCGATCTCGTCATGCGGCTTCTTGTCGGCCGGGCCGATATAGGTGAAGAACGCTGAGTTCAGCCCGGAACCATCGGCCGTCTTGATGCGGGCCTCGTAGGTGCCGTAGCTGAAGCGCTTGCGTGTCTGGATCTCGCCGCAGCTGTAATCGCGCTTGCCAAGCTTTCCTTCGGTGAAGGAGAGTTCCGCAATGCCGTTCTCAACCTTCACCTGCTTCTTGGACCAGGTGCAGTTCTGGTGTGCTCCGTTGTCCCATCCGTCCGAGACGTACCAGATGCCGGTGTCGAGGGTATCGAAGTTGTCAATGAAGGACGTTGCCTCGGCTGTGCTCGCGGCGTTTGCCGGGCCGGCAAGGCCAATGGCGATAAGGCTCAACAGGGCGAGGCGGTGAGGTCCGGAAGATCTCATGGTCAGGTCCTTTGCTGTGGTGAGAATTCGGCGCGCGCTTCTGCCGGCAGCGCCTTCGCGCTTTGGGCGGCTCCCGCTCGGCTGCCGGTCAGGATTGCGGTCAGGTTCGGAAGCCAACGCCCGGCGAGGCCATAGGCGGCGACAAGGATGGCGATCGTGATGAACGGGACCGTGTAGTAGAAGGCCGGGTAGTATCCGAAGCCCGTGCGGTTCCAGATCATCCAGAAGAGAACCAGCAGCGGATAGTGCGTACAGAAGATCCAGAAGCTGAGCCCGCCACCACGCGCCAGCGATGCCCCGAAGCTCGTGCGGACCAGCAGCGCTGAAACCGCCCAGGAACCAAGGATGCCGGACAGCGCCGCCAGGCTGCGCAGCATATCGACCCAGACGGGGAAGTCGGGTCCGTACGGATAGAGCACGAGCGAAAGCAGCACCGAAGCACCAAGAACGGTAATGGCGATCGGCCAGGAAAAACGGTCGAGACTGCGCACGTCAACGCGATGGAGACTCATGTAGATGCCGGCGCTGAAACCAAAGAGGATCGACTTCTTCAGGAAGATCCCGTTTGGCAACGGCAGCACGGCATAGGCGAACAGCAGGGCGAGCGTCTGCATTGGATAGCGCATGATCAGCCACGCCAGTACCGGCGACAGCACGATGCAAAGCAGTAGATCCCTGAGGAAGTAGAGCGGCACGTTGATCGGCAGGTCCTGGAACGCCACGGCGAGGTTCAACCATTCCCGCGAGCCTGCGCCCGCGACATCCGGCAGGTAGCCGAAGCCGATACCCTTGCTTTGCGCAACGAAGGCCAGCGCAAGAAAAGCTATGTTCCAAAGCAGGAAGGGCAACAGGACGGTTCTTGCCTTGGTCTTGAAGGTCTTGCCATAATCGAAGCTGTCGAGGCCACGCCGAAACAGCAGATAGCCGGAGATTGCACTGAGGCACGGGACACCAACACGAAACAGGCTGTCGCCAAGAAAGACGCGCAACCAGTCAAGCACGCCATACGTGCCGAGATACGGGCTCGTCGCCGGATCATGCGGCACATGCACGAAGACGATGCCGGAGATCAGCACGATCCGCATCAGATTGATCCGCGATGAGATGTTCGCGTTCACATCCACGATGTCCGTCACCCCTATCTGCCAGCGCCATTCAGGCGACGGTTTCAACAGAGCAGACCAGAGCCCGCATTCACTCAGTTAAAGGCTAGGCTTGAGCGCGGCTAAAAATATGGCGCCGCAACAAACGAATCGACCGTATTCTGCTGCGTCGCAGCATGAGAAGACGTTACGTTGATAGGAGTATATGCCTATCAGGGTGCGGATGGCCGGGAAAAAACCCTATTGCGGCGGCGGTTGCGAAATATTATCAGGCGCTTATTTGTTGATGCTTGTGATTGTGATTGATGATGTTGCACATGATAAAATTGTGCTGTTTTTCTCATTTATCACGCTTCAAGACGGCCGGGTCGGCGCCAGCCAAGCCGAAATGCGGCGAGGGTGAGGCAGTTTTCAGCCGTTGAAATCGGTTATTCCGCCGCCGCGGGCGCGGTCGGCGAGACATTGCGTCTGCGGATCATACCGTAGAGTTTCAGCAACAATGGACGCTCCATCAGAAGCATCAGCACGAGATAGATCAGTCCGCCGACCGCGGTTCCGATAACCACCTGCACGACCGCGTTCGGGACAATTGCACCATAGAAATCCAGCAAAAGCCTGACGGCAACCGCCATCGCGGATGCCGCGATCATCGGCCTGATCGAGACCAGGAGGTTGCGGAAGAAGGGCAGGCGGTCTGCCCGGAATACCACCCAGGAATAGGCGACCAGCGTTGCCAGATTGACGACGCAGAGCGCAATCATCGCCTCAACCAGCGAGCCGCCGATGGCGCCATAGGCGACGGCTGCTGTCGTCACCACAGCGCGGATCACTGCCCACCAGAAGAGAACTGTGCCCTGGCCGATGCCCTTGAGATAGGGGACGTAGGTGCTGCAGGGCGTCAACAGTCCCTTGGACAGCGCAAGCAGGCCGAGGACCGGCCAGGCGGCAGCCCACTGCCGGCCGAAAAGCACCAACATCGCCGGTTCGGCAAGCGCCCAAAGACCGAACATCATCGGCGCCAACAGCACGGTGGTGACCTGCGTGCTCAGCATCAGCGCCTGTGATCGACGCTCGCGATCCTCGCCCATATGGCTGAAAGCGGGAAAGAGCACGCCCATGACCGCCGAAAGGACGATCTGGTTGGGAATACTGGAAAAGCGGTTCGCCGCCGAATAGGCGCCGGCGTCCGAGAGGCCAAGGTAGCGGCTGATCACCACCATCGGCGACTGGAAGGTAATGAAGTTGGCGATCTCGGACCCCATCATGCCGAAACTGAACCGGCTGAGCGTCAGAACGCGGCCAACGGAAAAAACCAGCCGGGGCACATAGCCCGAGACTGCATAGAGCCCGGCAAGGCGGATGAATGCGGAAACGAAAAGCTGCGCCAGCAGCGACCAGACGCCGAAGCCAAAAAGGGCTGCGCCGACGGCGACAAGCGCCCCGACGGTCTCGGATAGCATGGTCCAGACGGCGTCCTTGCTGAAATTCATCCGTCGAGCGAGGAGAGAATAGGCGACGTCTCCGCCAAGTTGCAGCGGGATCAGCACGCTCATGATCCGCAGCAGGTAACCGGCTTCGGGTGCTCCAAGCAGGCTTGCCAGCGGATCGGCGAAGACGAAAAGCCCAAGCGCCATCAGGAGCGCGACGGCAAGATTGGCCCAAAACGCCGAGTGGATGAGCTCCATATCTTCCTCGCGCTGGATGATGAGCGCGGAGGCAAGACCGGCGCCGCCGATCATCGCCAGGAACTGCACGACCGTGAGCGCAACGGCCACCGTGCCGAACTCTTCCGGCGTCAGGATGCGCGCCAGAATCGGCACCGTGACAAACTTCAGCCCGAAAGTACCTGTCTTTGAAAGGACGCTCCAGCCGACGTTCCGCGTCACAGACATGGCATTTACGGTTGAGGGCATAAAGAGCATCCTTGATGCCTTTGAAGGATTTCCGACAAAGGACCTGGGCTAAATATAAGGCCGCGACCCGGTGGGAGGAGACCACGCAAGACTCTATTAGAGAAACCGCAGGGGCGAAAAGATGGCGAAGCTGACTGTTATTATTCCGTACTATCAGAAGGAATCGGGTATTCTCCGGCGGGCACTTGCCTCCGTCTTTGCCCAGTCATTTCAGGACTTCCATGTCCTGGTGATAGACGATCGTTCTCCCTATTCGATTGAGGCGGAGTTGGGGCCGTTAAGTGATCAGGAGCGCGCACGCGTGACCGTGATTCGGCAGCCCAATCAGGGACCTGGCGGCGCTCGAAACACTGGGTTGGACCATGTTCCCGAGGATGCCGAGTTCGTGGCATTCCTCGATTCCGACGATGAATGGACCCCGGATCATCTGAAGAATGCCTATGAATGCATGAGCCGCTTCGGCGCCGACTGCTATTGGGCGTCGATCACCGGCGGGGATGCGTTCTACTATCATTTCGATGTTGCCGAGCTAACGCAAACCAACAGCGTCGTCAGGCTGCAGGAGGCGCCGCTGGTCGTCGAAATTCCTGATCTGACCAACGTGATGCTCGAGAACTGGAGCTTCCTGCACCTTTCCTGCATGGTGATCGGGCGCAGCCTTTTCGAGAAGATCCGCTTCGATGCGGCGCTAAGGCTGGCGGCTGAGGACGTCCTGTTTTTCTGCGACTGCATTCTTGCCGCCGAACGGGTCGTGCTTTGTGACGAAGCGGGCGCCGAGCGCGGTGAGGGCATCAACATCTTCCACTCGATCGACAACGATTCGCCAGAGTTCCTGCAGCAGCAGTTCAACACCTTTGTTGCTCTGGAAACGCTCGAGGGGCGCTTCTCGCGCAAACCCGCGGCAATCGCGTCGATCCGCTCCTATCAGCATACAGCACGCCGTCAGGCGCTGTGGAGCCAGGCCCGTCGGCTCAAGCGACGCAAATCTCCCCAATTCCGACTGCTGGCGCGTTGGGTCCTGCGTGATCCGAGGCTCCTGCGAAGCGCGCTGGAACTCGCCGTCGGCAAGTTTTCGCGATCAAATTGATCACACAACGCTCCTTCGAGGAGGAACACCAAGGCCGCTCAGCGCGGTATCCGGACACATGAAGCATCTTGAAAGAAGGGACTGCCCATGAAGCCCTATTACTGGGAATCTCAGCATGGCAATTTCGGCGACGACCTCAATCTTTGGCTATGGGATTTCCTGCTGCCGGGGTTCCGTGACGTTCACGAGGAAATCCTGCTGGTGGGCGTCGGCACCGTGCTCAACCGGGCGCTTTTACCCGACGGCATCCGAAAGCTCGTTATCGGCAGCGGCTTCGGCTACGGCACCCTGCCGGACATGCGCGATCCGAAGGAGTGGGACATCCGCTGCGTCCGAGGGCCGTTGACCGCCGAGAAGATCGGCGTTTCGCCGGACCTTGGCATCGTCGATCCCGCCGTGATGGTCGCGGAAATGCCGGAGTTCAAGACCTTGCCGAAGCTCCACAAGCGCAGCTTCGTGCCACATTGGGAAAGCGCCATTGCCGGCATGTGGCCGGTGACCTGTGGTACTGTCGGCCTGCATTATATCGATCCGCGCGGCGAAGCCAAAAGTGTGATCCGCGAGATTGCGCAGTCGGAACTCATCGTCGCCGAATCGATGCATGGCGCGATCCTTGCAGACGCCTTTCGCGTGCCGTGGGTGGCCGTGACGACATCGGAAAGCATCAACAGCTTCAAGTGGAACGACTGGGCAAGCACCGTCGGCGTCCACTACCGACCCCGCCACGTGCCGGTGTCGAGCCGCGCCGAAGCCATGATCAAGGGCGAACGCTTCTGGGGCATGGACTTCGAGGCGCAGACGGTGGCTGAGGCGCCGAACCTTCGACCGATCGATCATGACGTGATGGTGGCAACGACCGAGCCGAGGCAGACTTTTTTGCGCAGCGCAGCCAAGCAGGTTCTCGCCGCACCTTCCACGCTTGCGCTTTGGCAGGCGATCCGCACGACACCGCAATTGAGCCGCGACGAAAGACTTGCCGAACGGAAGGAACGTTTTCAGGAGGCCCTTGCAGCCGTGCGTCAATCATACTTCTGATGGTCCTGCCACGGCACCTCGAAAGTGCCGTGGCCGGCATGATGACTACCTCTGCCCGTCGGCCGTGGCGGGCAGCAGATAGCGCAGCCCCCCGGCGCCGCCGAGGGCCGCTTGAGCATCCGAATGCGGCTGTCTGAAGCGCTCGGTCTTGTCGGCAAGGATACCGATGGTCACAGCAGGTACCGCATCGGGTTGCTGAATGAGGTAGCCGACGGCAGCCATCGCGCCGCGTTCTCGTTTCAGGTCGAGAAAGTGTCGATGCTGATAGCGGTCCTTGATATGTCGCTCGTGCCTTCGGATCGCGGCCGCGGCTTCGCTTTCCAGCGTGCTTCCCGCCAGGATCATCCGATCCGCCTCATAGAGCCGCTTGAGATCCTCGGTGCGGTGGCTGCCGCTCAACGAGTTGCTGCGCACGATGGCGGCATAGCCACAGCTCCGGATGATCTTGTAGCGCGCGCCCTTGGCGAGCGCGCGCAGATAGAGATCGTAATCTTCCCCGAGCCGAAGCGGCTCCCGGTAGCGGATCGAATGCCGCTCCAGGAAGTCGCGTCGCATCAATGGCTTCAGAAACCCCACCTCGCCACGCTTCACGCCACGCCGAGAGATATTGCCCTCAACGAACTCGATCAGGCCGATGAGGCGGGGTTGCGGTTGGAAGGGTTCGATTTTCTCTGCGATATCGGTCGCTGCCGCCTCGTCGATGAAGGCGATATTGTCGGCGATCAGGTCCCAATCGCTCTCCACAAGCAAACGGCCGAGACGACCTGGCAGGAAGAAGTCATCAGCATCCAGGATTGCAAGCACCGGCGAGCGGCTGATCGATAGGGCGTGATTGCGGGCAGCCGATGGCCCGCGATTGCTTTCCAAGCGCACGATCGTCAGGCGGCCGCTGTGGTCGTCGGCGCCGTGCGCCGCGCCTTCGGTGTCATCGCTCGAGCCGTCGTCAATGACGATCACTTCGGCGCATTCTGGTTCTGCAAGGGCCGATGCGACGGCTCGGGCAATGGTACTTTCGGCATTCTTTGCGGCGATGATGACGCAGACGTCTGTGGTCATGAGGGCCTCCAGCATCGTGTCTCACGGGCAGCGCGCGGATCTGCGGGCGCTGCGGCACTTCGGTTCCTGCGTAGCTTTGCTTTTGGGCTAGCCGTGGCCACGCGACGCCGCCAAGGGTGGCGACGACCGGACCATGCATGGCGATCTTGTCGCAAACGCGTCAACTATGAGATTTTCTGGGGCCGTCTCGCGGGCCGCGGATCGGAAAGGGAGGGCCTGTTCAGCGATTGAAGTGGCCAGGACGATCGAGGCGTTGCGGCGCCGCACTGCCGGCTGTCTTGTCGTCGCCGGCCAATCGCGCCATCTCGGCGGCCTGTCTTTCCTTTTCGCGCGCCTTCTTCCACACCAGGTAAAGCACGGCGATGAAATAACCGACCTGCATCAGTACGGCGCATAGGATGGTCTGGATTAGCGTCGACGCCAGCGAGCCGTTTAGGAAATAGGTAACGATCGCAAATACGGCGAGGGCGCCGAGCATGCTCACAAGAACGCGCGGTGCGTACATGGCGCTACCTCGCACTCGGTTCTGTCGACGTTGTGGTCATCGGAGTTCGGCCTTTCCTCCTCAGAGTTCCAATATATTGGCAGCGCCCTTTCGCTTCAACCGTCAAAACCGCGCCCTGCCGCCACTCTGCCTCCAAAGTCTTTATGTCGCGTTTAGAACAACAGCATGCGAATCAAATTGGCCATTTTTCGATCTCACCACGATTCGATCCTTGCCACTCCATGGCAATCCCAAGGCAATTTCTCCACCTCCCGGCGCTTTGTGATGGTCGTACCGCCCGCTGGTTGCTGTCTGGGTAACGATTGAGATCACCTTTTGTTACGAAATTAACTTTTGGTGTCTCGTTGTGCGTGCGGCGCAAAACCTTGCTGCAACGCACCATTTCCGCGGAAAGACTGACGCCTGTCAATTTCTATCAGCGCCAAATCCGGCGGGCGCAGGTCAAGGCAAACATAACAGATACCAAGATATATTGGCTTTACGGCGACGCAATTGCGCGCCTCCGATACAATACACGAAAGTACCGAACGTAAGACTTCGCCGTCTGATAATATAACGGTTGCCGGGATGGAAATATTACATATTCGAAATCAGTGATATTCGTAATCGGCGTGCCGTTTGGGCACCCGCCATTATTTCGCCCTCAAAAGACAAATTCTCACCACACACTCTTTCTTGAATAGGAGTGTGCCCTTTCGAGGGACCGACCATTCGCCAACGTAAATGGAGTTATCTCTATGAAGTCTGCGACTCGATCGGCAAATCCGCCGTTTTTCAGTGCCGCAGAGACTGCGGCGCTCCCGCCTGTGGGTGGTGTTGCGAAGCGTGGCTTCGACATCTTTGCCGCTTCACTGGCGCTCGTCTTTTTGAGCCCGCTCTTCTTGATGCTGGTTGCGCTCGTCAAGTTCTCTGACGGTGGCAGCATTTTCTATGGCCATCGCCGTATCGGTCACAACGGGAAGTCGTTCCGTTGTCTGAAGTTCCGCACCATGCGGGCGGACGGTGACCGGATCTTGCAGGAGTATCTCAGAAACAATCCCACCGCCTACGAGGAGTGGCGCGCATCGCGCAAGCTGCAGGATGACCCCAGGGTCACCGTTGTCGGCAGCGTCTTGCGAAAGCTGAGCCTCGATGAGCTGCCGCAGCTCATCAACATCGTGCGCGGTGAAATGAGCATCGTCGGCCCACGGCCGGTGGTGCAGGACGAGCTGGAGCTCTACGACCAGGCCGCCGTGTACTACCTGCAATCGCGCCCCGGTCTCACCGGCCTTTGGCAGATCAGCGGACGTAACGACGTTTCCTACGCGGCTCGCGTCGCGTTCGATACCCATTATGTCCAGAACTGGTCCATGCTGAGCGACTTCTCCATCGTCGTGAAGACCATCCCAGCCGTTTGCTTCTCTCGCGGCAGCTACTGACGATCCACGCCTTTGCGCCCGCGCGACCGAAAGGTCGATCGCGGGATCGGCGTTTTTAACGGAAGCCCCTATGAAAACACACGCTCCGTCAGGGAAATCCCGGATTTCCCGCAAGGTGTCTCGTTTCCTTCACCACACGGTCCTGGTAGCCGTAGTGGTCCTCGGCGCCGCTCAAGCCGGCGCCGAGGAATATCAGCTTGGCACCATGGACAAGCTCAAGATTCGCGTCGCCGAGTGGCAGACCGCCGAAGGTGCGGTACGCGACTGGTCGGTCGTCACCGGGGAGTACACGGTCGGGCCGTCCGGCGCGCTATCGTTGCCGTTCATCGGCGACCTGCCGGCGGCCGGCAAGACGACCACCGAGGTCGGGGAGGCGATCGGCGAGAAAATGCAGACGCTGTTCGGTCTGCGCGATCGACCGTCCGCCTCCGTCGAACTCGCACAATATCGCCCGCTTTATCTTTCCGGTGAGGTCGAAAAGCCTGGCGAGTATCCATTCGTACCCAATCTGACGGTACTGAAGGCCATCAGCCTTGGCGGCGGATTGCGCCGTTCAGATAGCGGCCAGCGTTTCGCTCGCGACTACATCAACGCCCATGGCGATTCGAGCGTGCAATCGGCTGAACGCAACAGGCTGCTGATCCGGCGCGCCAGGCTTCAGGCCGAGATTGCGGACAAGCAAGGCATCGAATTGCCGAAGGACCTGCAGGGCGTAGCGGGTATCGACAAGCTTCTTGCAAACGAGACGGCTTTGATGAACTCCCGCGACAGGAAGCAGAAGCTGCAATTGAAGTCGCTCGCCGACTTGAAGGCATTGCTCGAAAGCGAAATCCAGTCGCTGGCAAAGAAGTCGGAAACGCAGAAGCGGCAGATGGAGCTGGCGGCGGAGGATCGCGAGAAGGTCGAGAGTCTCGCCGAAAAGGGACTGGCGCTCAGCCAGCGCAAGTTAGCGCTAGAGCAACGGGTGGCCGAATTGCAATCTGCTTTGCTCGACATCGATACGGCCTCGCTGAAGGCAAAACAGGATGTCAGCAAGGCGGCGCAGGACGAGACCAACCTTCGCAACGATTGGGACGCGCAACTGGCGCAGGATCTCCAGAACACCGAGGCAGAACTCGACACGCTGCAGATCAAGCTCGGCACCAGCCGGGACCTGATGGCGGAAGCCCTGCTGCAATCGGCTGAAGCGGCTCAGTCGAAGGACAATACGAAGGATGCCGTCATCGCCTATTCGATCATCCGCGAGCGTGACGGCAAGCCGTCCGAGATCGCAGCCGACGAAAACACGCCAGTGTTGCCGGGCGACGTGATCAAGGTTCAAGCGAACCTCGCGACACAGTAGGACCGATCGTGAGGATTGCGAAGTCGAGCTTGATATCGCCTGACCGCAATGGTGTCTATGGCACCGTTGCGATCGCGCTGTCGTTCTTCGTCTTCGCCTATTCCTCGCGTTTCGGGCAGGCATCGATCCTGCTTTATTACGCCCTGTGGCTGCCGCTCGTCCTTGTCGACTACCGTCGCGTGCTCGGCAACTACGGCAGGCGTCTGTGGATCCTCGGTTTTGCCGTCTTTGCCTGCCTGTCGGTCTTCTGGTCGGAAGCGCCTTCGATGACGGCACGCACAGGCATCCAGTATCTGTCGCATGTGGTGTGCGCGCTGATCGCCATGCGTCTGATCGACATCAGAACGCTGACGCGCGGTGCAATTGCGGGGATCGGGATCGTGCTTGTCTATTCCCTGCTTTTCGGCGTCTACCATCTCGATCCGCTTGACGGCACCTACAGTTTCGTCGGCGCTTTCTCGTCGAAAAACCAGCTCGGTTTCTACGCTTCGCTCGGCATCTATTTCGCCTTCATCGCGCCTGTGGCGCTTGGCGAGCGACGCTCCTGGCTGCTGGCGTCCGGCGCGGTCGGGCTGCTTGCGGCCTATTCGCTGCTGGCGTCGCAATCGGCCACATCCGTATTGACCACGGCGGTGATCATCGGGCTGTGGCTTGGCATGCGCGTCGTCGGCATGCTCTCGCCCGGCCACCGAAAGGGGCTGTTCCTGGCCGCCGTCATCTGCGGTGCGCTGGTCGCGGTCGCCGGCATCTATGGCGGCGGCGTCGATCTGGTGCTTGGCCTTTTCGGCAAGGATTCGACGCTGACTGGGCGGACCTATCTGTGGCAGCAGGGCATCGAGGCGGCCATGGCCTCGCCGATGGTGGGCGTAGGCTATCAGGCCTATTGGGTTCAGGGCTTCTCGGAGGCCGAGCGCCTCTGGGAAGAGTTCTACATCTCGACGCGCTCGGGGTTCCATTTCCACAACACCTTCATCGAGGCGATCGTCGAAACAGGCTTTATCGGGCTCGTTTTGCTATCGGGCATCCTGCTGACCACCGTTCTCGGTCACATCAAGCGCCTCTTGACGGAGGACCACGATATCCAGTCCTCGGTCCTCTTTGGCATCACGATGTTGCTGCTGGTGCGGTCTTTCGTGGAGATCGACATCATGAACCCCTATCACGTCGGCTCGTTCCTGCTCTATTTCGCCGCCGGCAAGCTGACCTTGCCGCAAATTCGACCGGACGCACGCTCGGCTGAGATCCAAAGAGCGCGGATCGTGCCGCAGGGCGTGGCACAGCTGAGGTATTGATGGATCGGACCAGCGGGGGCTCGATGAGCACAATCTACGGGATCCAGTACCTGCGCGCCGTTGCGGCGCTGGGCGTGGTCGTTTTTCATGCGGCCGAGCGCACTGGCCATCATTTCGCGATCGGCGCGGCCGGCGTCGACATATTCTTTGTCATCAGCGGTTTCATCATGTGGGTGATCAGCGAGCGCCGGCCGATGTCGCCGTTCTCTTTTTTGCGTGACCGCGTTCAAAGGATCGCGCCGGTCTATTGGCTGGCAACCGCAGTGATGGTCCTTGGCGGACTTGCCGGGCTCTTTCCCAATCTCGTGCTCAGCCCAACGCACGTGCTGGCATCGCTGTTGTTCGTACCGATACCATCCCCGAGCACCGGCGAGATCTGGCCGGTTCTCGTCCAGGGCTGGACTTTGAACTATGAGATGTTCTTCTACGCCGTCTTCGCTTTGACGTTGCTGCTGCCGCGATCACGACGATTGCTGGTAATCAGCACTTGTTTCCTGCTGCTGGTGGGCTTGGGCTTTGCCATCGACACCGACAATGCGCTGTTTTCGACCTATTCCCGGCCGATCATTCTTGAATTCGTGGCCGGCATGATCATTGCCGAACTGTGGCTGCGGGGCAGGGTACCGGGAGGCTATGCCGGCCTGGTCCTCATCGCGATAGGGGTTTCAGGTTTTGCGGCGCTCGCCGTGTTTCGTCTGCCTTTCGACGAATTCGTGCTTGGGCCTCTGGCCGTCCTGCTTGTCGTCGGCACCCTTTCGCTCGAAAGCCGGGGCTGGTTTCGCCCTCGTGGGTTGCCGATGCTCCTCGGCGATGCGTCCTATTCCATCTATCTCTGGCACACCTTCGCCATATCGGTCGTGGTGAAGGTCTGCGCCAGAGCGGGTGTTGATCTGGCCCTGTCAGCGTTTCTGGCCGTCTTGTCCGGGACGGTATTGGGCGTCGCCGCCTACGTCCTGCTCGAAAAGCCACTGACGCGACGTCTGCGCCCGCGGATCGCGCCGAAGCCATTGCAGCAGGCGGCGTAAATCTTTTGGTGCGGCGCGTGAAACGCCGCACCAAAATCAGCTATCAGCAGACTATCAAGCGCCCTGGTTGCGGCGCGAATGCCAGTTCCAGGCGGTACGGGTGATGTCCGCCAGGTCGTATTGCGGAACCCAGCCGAGAATGTCGCGCGCCTTGTCGTTGTTGGCGACCAGGGTCGTGGAATCGCCTTCGCGGCGTTCGACCAGATCGACATTGAACTCGCGGCCGGAGACGTCGGCGATCGCCGTCAAGAGCTCCTTCACGGTCGTGCCCGTACCGGTACCGAGGTTGAGCTCGACGCTGTCGCCGCCCGCCAGCAGGTATTCGACGGCGCGCACATGCGCATCGGCCAGATCAAGCACATGGATATAGTCGCGCACGCAGGTTCCGTCGCGCGTATCGTAGTCCGTACCGAAGATCTTGAAGCTCTGGCGGCGGCCAAGCGCAGCGTCGATGGCAAGCGGGATCGCATGCGTTTCAGGCTCGTGCCACTCGCCGATGCGGCCTTCCGGATCGGCGCCTGCGGCGTTGAAGTAGCGAAGGATCACAGACCGAAGGCCCTTGTACTGGCCATAGTCCTTCAGCGCCTGCTCGCACACCCACTTCGTTCGGCCGTAGGGGTTGATCGGCGCCTGACGATGCGCTTCGTCAATCGGCACGCGTTCCGGCAGGCCATAGGTGGCGCAGGTCGATGAGAAGACGAAGGCCTCGACGCCTGCGGCGAGCGCGGCAGAAAGAAGCGTCAGGGTGCCGATGACGTTGTTGTCGTAGAAGGAAACCGGATCCTTGACCGATTCACCGACCTCGATCATCGCGGCGAAGTGCAGGATGGCGCGCGGCTTGTGGCGGGCGAGCACCTCGTCGAGCCGTTGACGGTCCCGGATATCACCCTTTTCGAGCACGCCCCATTTGACGAATTCCTCGTGGCCGTTCGATAGGTTGTCGTAGACGACGGGCTCGAAACCCTTGTTGGCGAGTTCGAGACACGTATGCGAGCCAATGTAGCCGGCACCGCCGACGACGAGGACTTTGTTGCTTTCCATGATGCTTATGATCCTTGGGAGGTTCAGAGAAATTGCCAAGACTTTTCAACGGATGACAACAATGTCGTCAATGCTGCGCGCAATCAAGCACGCGTGCATGTCGGGTATGTGGCGGTGGTTATCAGCACGTTTCTTTCCACACCGGCAGGGGTTTGGGTCCGTCAAATTTGGTGGG
>NZ_JAEPRP010000148.1:0-18671 GCF_016652895.1 Ensifer sp. SSB1 | reverse complement strand
TCAGAACTTCTGCTTTGCCCGCTTCGGCATAAAGTAGGTTCGGATATTGACGAGTGCCCCGGCGACGTCAGCAGCATCCTGGCTTGTCGCTTTCCGTTTTGCCTCGCCGAGCTTGCGGATGGGTGCGATGATATCCCCAGTGACGGCATGACCTCGAAGGACGGGCCTCCAAAGCTTAGGCGCGTATTCTGTTCCCAGCAGAAAGCAGAGGTCCCAATCGAAGATATCAAAGGTCTGATCATCGATCCTGGTGAACCTGGGCCGGTGGTCTCTCGGTGTTTCGGAAAGGCTTGCCGAGATGCGGTTGTACTCTGCAACGATCGTCTGCACCGCTTGATGTTCGGTTGTTTCCATCGGCAGGTTCAGGGCATCCGGACCGGTCAACTCCGGGATCCATTGGCGTGGGTCGATGAACTTCGGACCGATGATGAGCGCCGTAAGGTAGCCATCGAGACCGCTCATTGACCAAACTGGCGATGCCGGACGTCGTCCCCTGAGAAAGGCTTCGAACGCCTCGTCGTCGAGCTTTGGTCGTTCCGTCGTCTGCTGACTGTTCCGTGTCATGCCGCCCGTCGCTCCTGCTGTGTCATCGCGTCACGCTCAGCCTTCCAGGTCCAAGGCAGGAGACTTTCAATCTCGTTGGCTGTCACTTTGCCGGAGATGATCCGCTCCAGCACATCGGCAAGCCAGACCTCGGGATCCACGCCGTTCAATTTACAGGTGTTGACGAGGGACGCGATGACCGCGAAGGTCTTGCCGCCGCCGGGACTGCCTACGAACAGCGAGTTCTTTCTCGTCAAAGCCACCGACTTCATCGAACGCTCGACTACATTGGAGTCCACCTCAACGCGGCCATCCTCCAGGAAGGCCGTCAGTCCGCCCCAGTGGTTGAGTGTATAGGAAACCGCCTTGCCAAGCGCCGATTTCGACGACACCTCGTCACTCAGTTCCGTGAGCTTGGCCTTCAGCTCTCCCATGATGGGCGCCGCCTCGCGGCGCCTGACGATAAGCCGGGTATCGGCATTCTCCCCGCGCAAGTCTGCCTCGATGCGATAGATTTCGGCGATCCTGGCGAGGATCGACAAAGCCTCCGAAGATCCGGTCAGCTTGACGACATCGACGAACTTGCGCCGGGCATGGGCGATACAGAAGGCCAGCCGCACTGGCGCGACATTGCTCTTTCCACGACGCTTGACCATGGTTTTGTAGGCTTGATACCCATCGACTTGCAGCACGCCGGCAAACGACAACAGCTGCCCCTCAACCTCGCGAGCGCTACGGCTTTCGGCAAAAGTGTAGGCCACCGCCGGCGGCGCCGGACCATTCCATGGGCGATCGTCGACCGCTTGCGCCCATAACTGGCAGACCTTGGTTCGTTTGCGCCCCGGATCGAGCCGCGGAAGCGGCGTCTCATCACAGAACACCCTCGGCTGCGAGCGGATGAAGGCGGTGAGCGCATCGTAGAGAAGCTCAAGCCACCAGGAGACCCGCTTGACCCAGGCGCCGAGCGTGCCGCGATCGATGATCACGCCGCAGGAGGCAAGCATCTGGGCTTGACGATGAAGCGGCAGATGCCAGGCAAACTTCGAAACGGCGACATGGGCAGCGAATGCCGTGGTCACCATGCCGCCATCCATCACGCGTGCTGGCGCGGGCGCTTGCACAATGCCACTCTCGCAGGCCCGGCAGGCATAACGTGGCCGGGTCGTCCGTTTCACCCGGACTACGGCAGGCACGATGTCGAGCGCCTCGCTGACATCCATGCCGATGCAATGCAGCTCGAACGAACAGCAGGGGCAAATCTTGCTCTCCGGCTCGATGACCTCGTCATAACGCGGAAGGTGCTTGGGCAAGTGGCCGATGTTGCGAGCTGGCGATCGCCGTGCTTGCGTTTTGTATTCACCGATCGGCGCGACATCGTCATTGGCAGCAACGGGAATGTCGCTCAGATCGCCAAGGTCAAGGATCGCCTGCGTCGGATCGATGGTCGTCATCTTCTCCGATTTCGTCCCAAAAAGCTGGCCCTCAAGGAAGGCCACGCGCGCCTTAAGGTCGGCATTCTCTTCGTTGAGCGAGAGAATGATCCGGGTCAATTGCGCAGCGTCCTGGGGCAAGGCATCGTGTCGAAGCGGCATGACGGATCCTACCACGAAGGCCGGAATCATCAAGCAAAACCAATAGGATCAACCTACTTTCAAGGGGCGTTTTACCGGGTTCTGCGTCACCCTTGTCCAGTCGATACCGACCAGCAGAAGCGAGAACTCTTCGCGCGTCATCTGCATCGCGCCATCGCGGATCGGCGGCCAAACAAACTTTCCCGCCTCAAGCCACTTCGTCGCTAGGATCATGCCGGATCCATCCCAATAAATGCAGCGAAGGCGATCGAGACGCTTGGCGCGGAACACGAACACGTCGCCGCAATACGGATCAGCCGCAAGCGCCGATGCCACCAATGCCACCAGGCCATTCATGCCGCGCCGGAAGTCGACAGGCTGCGTCGCAACCATGATCTTCACTCCACTAGGGGAAAGTCCGATCACCGGCGCCCCCGCAACGCCGCCACGATCGCTTGCGCCAACTCGGGCGCCACCGTACCGATCACTGTCATGCGCGCGCCAGCAATCTCGATCTCAATCCGACCTGCGGTGAAGTGGGCGGCATCCGATCGAGAGCCCTGGTGGGCCGCTTGATCGCCGACCACCGTTACCGGCACGAACATCGCCTGCTGCGCGCAGACCTTGGCCGAGGGACGAGTGGTCAGCCCAGCATCCCGACGCCAAACATTCAGCAAGCCGCGATTGACGCCCCAGCGCCGAGCAACGGCCGAGATGTTCACGTCAGGTTCCGCGCTTTCCGCAAGGATGCGCGCCTTCTCCTCGTCAGTCCAATTCCGCCGCTGGCGACGACCGGTGATCACCTCGATCCGACGATATTTTCCCTCATGCCTGGCTTCATGCATGTCTTCATCCATGACTTCAAGCATGGCATCAGCGCGATCTCCAACCATCCCGTTCCGCTCCTTTCGGTGAAGGAGCTTATCTCGCGGCCTCAATCACAAAAGGAAAGGTGGGCCGTTCGTAGCGCTCACGGTTCATTCGCCGTTAACGATAATGCCGCTTTGGGCGGCATGCGAACCAAAACGAAATGGGCACCCGGTCCAGGTCAAAGTTCTTAAGCGTCGCGCTCATCAATGATACGAGCCGGGTTGTTTCCAGTGGGGGATCACCCGCATTCGCGCAAATGCGGCATGACAGCCGCGCTATGGCCTTCGGCGACGCCGTCGAATGGCTGCACTTGACCCTCTTCCACGTATCTGGCCGCAATTTAGCGGCGGTCGCTTGGTGACCAATAAATGCTTCTTGAGGACGGTCGTCCCCGCTCTGGATAGCGGCTCACATATCCGAGTGAAGTAGCTGTGTCCGGGCTTCCGGCGGATCAAGTCGATGGTTTCAGGCCCCATAGGCGGTCGCGCAATGCGGTATCGGCCAGGATGGAATGATCAAGGAAAGGCAAGCCTATCTGCTCAACCAAAGTTGGTGCGGAGGAAAACAACGATGTTCCCAAGCCGGCCCGATCGTTCGGAAGCTCGTAGTTCATGGCCTCCAGGATCGTCGGAAGGACATCGATCATACTTCCAGCCTTTGGGGCTGTTTGGCCTGAAATTCCCTCTTTGATAATAATCAGCATGTTGCGCCGCTCCTGACCCTCAAGCATCGAATATATCTCGTTGCGCATGGCAAGATGGTCGCTTTGAATGACAAGGACAGTGTCTTCCATAAGGCCAGACCGCTCCAGGCGGTCGACAAACTCGGCAGTCAAGGCATTGGTGCACGCCAGAGCCCTGAGCGTGTCATTCGGATAGCTCAAAATGTCCGAACGTCCTGTGCAGCCATTTGATATATAGCCGCGTGGGCTGTGGCCACCCAGAGTTTGAAGCGTCATATGGAACGGCTTTGCTTCGCGTTTCAACAGCTCGATCTGTTGAAACGCAGCTTCAAAAACGCGTTCGTCGTCCAGGCCCCAATCATTGTCAGAGACGCGTTCTTCGCCCGCGAGCTCGTCGAAGCCGTATGTCTCTTCATATTTGTGGGCGGCGAGATACCGGTCGGTGCCCGAAAAGCTAAGCTGAGCTCCCTTGATAAAAACCTGTCGGTAGCCGTCCCGTGCGAGCACGTCGCCCAGGCATGTCGCGTTCGGCATAAAATCGGCAATGTTCGAGAACTCGTTGCGGTCGATTGCACCAAGGCTGAAGAGGGGCACGCCGCAATCGCTCGCCACCGTTCCAGCGAGCGTCCATCCCGTAAGTTCTATCTGGTGAATTCCGGTTGCCGAGAATCCACGCTGTTCGAGCTTTTTCAGCGGTGCTGCGACATGGCCGAACAAATCCTCGTTCCAGATTGTTCTTTCGGTGCTCTCCAGAATGACGCGGATCAGGTTCTTGGGCTTCTCCGTCGGCGCCGCCGCAAGGGACGGGTCGGTGTAGTAGGAAGCCAGGGAAATACTGGATGTGGAATAGGCGCTCTTAAGGTACGCTGCCGTTGCCGTTATAAACGGGTTGACCACGAGGAAGGGCAAGACCATTGCTCGGCCAAATCGTTGTAGCTGTCTGTTTCCTCGCGCAAACGCAACCCAACAGGTCGCGACAAGAACAAATGGGAGAATGGCATTCGCTATTTGCAGAGCGACTTCGGAGGCAACATCGTTGGAGCCGAGATCGTATTGAAGGTGAAATAGGATAGCAGGTATCGAAAAGGCGCCGAACACCTGAACGAAAACATGCCAAATCATCCAGAGGGTAAGCGGGGCGAGGGGCAGCCACCAGCCGGCGTCGGACCTCGCATTTGGGGCCGATCGCCCAAGGCGCATCAGGAAGAAGGCCAAGCCCACAATTGGGAATAAGTAAAGGATGACGGACGGATTGACGTCAACGGCATAAACAAAAATATGCGTTAGCCTGTAGGCGAAAACGAACGCCCAAACCGGCCAAAAGAATCGCTTGGTATGAGTCTGATCAGCCATTACAAGCAACCTGTGCGAGAATAACAGCGCAAGAAGGCGGTATAGTTGTTAATGTCAGACTAATAGTCTTCGTGAAAATGCTCGTTCTGGTGGAAAACTTTGATGACGTCGCATGCACTATGAACGAGAATGGGCTTTTCCGCTTTTGCCCGATCCTTACAGCCGCAGGAAGATCAAGGCTTCGACCGCGCTCGGTTCATCCTAAAACCGCGACACTGCCCAAATGACCAGTGAGTTCGATAATCGAGGCTACGGCTGACCGGCAACACCGCCTATAGCTGCGACGACACGTTCTCGCTGGTGTCGCTGGTTTCAGCCGGCCTCGGCATCGGCTTTGCGCCGGAATGGACGAAGGATCTGCCGAACCGCAACTTCGAGCTTAAGTCCGTGCGCGGCGTCGATCTGAAGATCGGGCTGGGCGTCGCCTGGAACAAGGAAGATCCGACGGCGTCACGGGACGACATCGTCGACATTGCCCGGTCGCTGGCGCGGCCGGGCAGGTGAGGGGGAGGGTGCTTGATCGCCCACCCTCACTTCACGATCGGCCATTGGCCTAGCTCCAAGCCGCTGCGCGGTGCGGCTGTACCAGACCAAGGCGTTTGTCTCCGCTTGAGCATTCAGGACCTGGGCTGATCGGACCGTAGCGTGGCGAAATGTTGAGGAACCATCGGACCATCGATCGCCTCACCGTTTCAATTTCCGCAATAAAATCGAAACTATTGGCGCAATTGTGAGCGCCATGCGCTTGCGGCACTATCAGCCCGTCAGACGAACTTAGTGTCGACTGAAGCCTCAATGAAGAAGCCGCAGGCAGACGAAAATGACCCAGACCTTTTCTTCCATCACACGCAGGAGCGCGCTTCGTTCCGCTGGTGCCGCCGTCGCAGCCTTTGCGATTTCACCATCGCTCAATCTAGCAGCCAAGGCTGCATCAGCATCCAGCATAACCGAAGGAACCAAGACAATGGCATATGTCGCCACCAAGGACGGCGTTGAGATATTCTACAAGGACTGGGGTCCGAAGGACGCTCAGCCGATCGTCTTCCACCACGGCTGGCCGCTGTCGTCGGACGACTGGGATGCTCAGATGCTGTTCTTCCTGTCGAAGGGTTATCGCGTCGTTGCTCATGATCGCCGTGGTCACGGACGTTCCGCCCAGGTTTCCGACGGCCATGATATGGATCATTACGCCGCGGATGCCTTTGCCGTCGTCGAAGCGCTCGACCTTAAGAATGCCGTCCACATCGGTCACTCGACTGGTGGTGGCGAGGTCGCCCGCTATGTCGCCAAGCACGGCCAGCCGAGCGGTCGCGTCGCCAAGGCGGTTCTCGTCTCCGCCGTGCCTCCACTGATGCTCAAGACTGAAGCCAATCCTGAAGGCCTGCCGATGGAAGTCTTCGACGGGTTCCGTTCGGCGCTTGCCGCCAACCGCGCGCAGTTCTTCCGCGACGTTCCGGCCGGCCCGTTCTACGGCTTCAACCGTGATGGTGCCACAGTCCAGGAAGGCGTGATCCAGAATTGGTGGCGCCAGGGCATGATGGGCGGAGCGAAGGCCCATTACGATGGCATCAAGGCTTTCTCCGAAACCGACCAGACGGAAGACCTGAAGGCCATCACGGTGCCGACGCTGGTCTTACACGGCGAAGACGACCAGATCGTGCCGATCGAAGACTCTGCACTGAAGTCTTCCAAGCTCCTGATGAATGGCGCGCTCAAGACCTATCCCGGCTTCTCGCATGGCATGCTGACCGTCAACGCAGATGTCTTGAATGCCGATCTCCTGGCCTTCGTGAAGGCCTGATCGCTCCGGCGGCGGGTGCGGCCTCCCAAGCATCCGTCGCCTCCATGAACCACGAGTGCGTACTCGGCGCGCCATCATTCTATGCAAGGAAGCTATCATGACGAACAGCAAACCATCCAAAAAGGTAGAGAACCATGGCGTCGCCTGGGAGCGCGCCTTCGGATATGTTCAGGCCGTGCAGGTCAAGGACACTATCTATCTCTCGGGCCAGTTGAGCCACGATGACGACGGCAATCTTGTCGCTCCGGCGGAACTCGATGAGGATAGGCGGCCTGTGGACTTCTCGCAGATGGAGAGCCAGATCCGCCAGACCTACGTCAACGCAAAGACGCTGCTGGCCAGATACGGTGCGACCCTCGATGATGTCGTTGAAGAGACGCTGTACGTGCTTGATGTTCCTAGCGCCTTTGCCGCTGGATCCAAGGTCCGCAAGGAAATGTACGGCACCGATGTGCCCCAGTGCGCCAGCAATCTCATCGGGGTTTCGGCGCTGGCTTTCCCCGAGCAGCTCGTCGAAATCACGTTCCGGGCAATCATCAACCGACCCGCTGATTGATCGGGCGGCAGCCACTCCAAGAACCGCCGGAGGCCATGAGCCGCCGGCGGCAAACTCGTTGAAACGGTTGACACGATGCCAAAGACACCGGCCGCCAAGGCGCCCGCACCTGCTACCATGGACCTTACCCCCGACCTCGTCGCCACGACCATCAGAATTGTAAAAGACGAGGGCCCGGAACCCAATTGGCATCCGATCTCGCCTGAGCAGCTCGACGACCTCGTCTGCAGGGTTGAGGAAGAGGCCGGTGACGAGGAGATATGGGTGTTCGCGTATGGTTCCTTGATGTGGAACCCGGGTTTCGAGGTGGCCGCCAGCGAAGAGGCCGTCGCTTACGGCTGGCACCGTGCGTTCTCGTTGAGGATTGAGCGGCTGAGGGCCACCTCCGACGCGCCCGGTCTCATGCTCGCGCTTCGGCCAGGCGGAAGCTGTTCGGGTCTTGTCCTCAAGCTTGCGTGCGCTACCAAGAGGGAGGATCTGCGCACTCTTCTGGCGCGAGAGCTACGGTATGCCGAAGTGTGCGACATGGTGCGTTGGGTTTCAGTCAAGACACCGACGGGTGTGCGGCGGGCGCTCGCGTTCTGGGCGAGCGGCAGGCAATCTGCGCTCACGCAGAAGATCCCCCTCGAAGAGGCGGCAGGGTTGATCGCGCAGGCCTGTGGACCTGCCGGATCTTGCGCGGAATACCTGCATCGGACGGTTTCAGATCTGGCGGACCGCAAAATCTATGATCGAAACCTATGGCAGCTACAGCAAATAGTCGCGGGTAGGCTTCGAGCACTCCAACAGCATGATCCAATCTGAAACGGGTGTGCCAGATCATGGTGACGGGCATTTGCGTGCGTCAGTCCAACATGACCATCTTTGCCGCGACCTGCTCCTCGAAGAACTTGGAGAATGACGCAATCCTTGGCGGGAGGGTTTGGTAGGGCGGGTAGAACAGCGTCAGCCACAGTTCGGGCGGCGCCCATCCCTTGAAGACGTGGACGAGGCGACCGCTACTGATGTGATCGGCGATGTTGAATCCTGGAAGCAGCGCGACACCCGCGCCGTCGGCGGCCATGTCCGCCAGAACCTCTCCGCTGTTCGCGCTGAAGGCTCGACCTGCCGAAATCACGATGCTTGACGCACCGTCCGACAGCACCCAGTTCTCACGCCGGCTTTCGCCGCTGTAGGCGAGGCAGTCATCGGGCTTCAGTTCGTTCGGATGCTGCATGTCGACGTATCTGCTTCCGGGAGCGGCAACCAGGATGCGCGGCACCACCCGGATCTTCCTCCAGATCGTGAACTTGTCCGAAGGCTGCGACGAGATGCGGATCGCCAGATCGTAGTCGTCGTCGACGATGTTCACCAATCCATCGGACAGCGAGATCTCGAAGCTCATCTTCGGATAGCGTTCCTTGAACCCAGACAGGATCGGCGGCAGCACTGTCTTGCCGAACCATGTCGGCGCACTGATACGCAGCCGGCCCTCGTCCGACTTGTGTGCGTTCATTACTTCGCGCCGCGCCTCCTCCAGAGTCTTGAACGCTGGCTGGATCTGCGCCGCAAAGATTGCGCCGTCGGTTGTCAGCGATACCTGCCTCGTCGTGCGAACGAAGAGCTGCACGCCAAGTTCCGCCTCGAGCGCGGCGATCGCCCGTGTGACGGCTGCGGGCGTCATGTCCAGTTCGCGGGCGACCTGGGCAAAGTTCCGCTTCTCAGCCGCGAGCAGAAAGGTTCGGAGAGCTTTGTAGTCGTTCATCTCATTGTTTCATGAATTGCAATTCAATCAAAAGGAATATTGCAATTCTGAACGACGATCAACGGGTCTACATTCTTATCAACACCGGAACACAAACCGAGAGGCTTCAGGATGATCAAGGACATCAAGGGACTGCACCACGTGACTTCGATGGCATCGGACGCGCGGCAGAACAACCGATTCTTCACCGACACGCTCGGTCTTCGTCGCGTCAAGCAGACTGTCAACTTCGACGACCCGAGCGTCTATCACCTCTACTATGGTGACGAGGCGGGCTCGGCCGGAACGGTGATGACCTACTTCCCATTCCCGAACATGATGCTTGGCCGCCCCGGTGTCGGTGAAGTCGGCGAGACCCAGTTCTCCGTTCCCGAGGGATCGCTGAAGTTCTGGCAGGATCGCTTCACAACCAAAGGCGTGGACGGTCTGGAGCGCGATACTGTCTTCGGCGTCGACCGACTCCGTTTCATGGGACCGGACGGCGACAGCTTTGCGCTTATCGAGTCCGCTGACGACAAGCGTGCTCCATGGCTGGCAGATGGTATTCCAGATGATGCAGCCATCCGCGGTTTCGCTGGCGCGCGCTTCAGCCTGCACGACACCGCTGCAACGGAGGAGCTGCTCGGCTTCATGGGCTACGAGCGCGCCGAGAAGGAGGGCGACGTCGTACGCTTCATCATACCCAACGGTAACGGAGCGGACACGATCGATCTACTGGCGTTGCCAAAGACGCCGTTCGCGCGACAAGGTGCAGGTTCGGTGCACCATATCGCATTCGCCGTCGACAACCGCGAGAAGCAGCTAGAGGTGCGCAAGGCGCTGATGGACACCGGCTACCAGGTCACCCCCGTCATCGACCGCGATTATTTCTGGGCCATCTACTTCCGCACGCCGGGCGGTATCCTCTTCGAGGTCGCCACAAACGAGCCTGGATTCAACCGCGACGAGGATACAGCCCACCTCGGGGAAGCCCTTAAACTTCCGGCCAGATACGAGGAATACCGCGAACAGATCCAGGCCAATCTCGTGCCGCTGGCGGTATAGGCAGCAGTCACCGAAAGTTTGGAATGACAGCGCCGTGATCCGAAAGGATCGCGGCGTTCTTCCGTTTCTAACGTGCCCCCAAGCAACGATTATTTCAAATATAGCAATTCAATCAAAATTTTTATTGCAATTCCTCGGGTGGTAGCGGCGCGGTAAGTTTGTTTTCAGCAGCCAAGACGACGAGTGCATCGGCCCGGAACGGAGCCAGCAACACTCAAAGAATTGCGGAGCGAGCGCCGCTCGACGGCGTCCGATCGACCGCTGCTGACCATTTTCTGGCACCGCACACGGGCCGCAACCGAAGAGGAAAGAACCATGTCCAAGCTTGAAGTCCTGACCCCGGCGAACAGCCAGCTCATCTTCATTGACCAGCAGCCGCAGATGGCCTTCGGTGTCCAGTCGATTGACCGCCAGACGTTGAAGAACAATGTCGTCGGCCTTGCCAAGGCCGCCAAGATCTTCGATATCCCGACCACGATCACCACGGTCGAGACGCAATCCTTCTCTGGCAACACCTTTCCCGAACTCCTTGGCGTTTTCCCGGAGAACGACCTCCTCGAGCGCACGTCGATGAACTCCTGGGACGATCAGAACGTCCGTGACGCTCTGGCGAAGAATGCCTCCAACGGCCGGAAGAAGATCGTCGTCTCCGGTCTCTGGACCGAGGTCTGCAACACTACTTTTGCTCTTTCCGCTCTCCATGATGTTCCGGAATACGAGATCTACATGGTCGCCGATGCTTCCGGCGGCACTTCCGCGGACGCGCACAAGTACGCGATGGACCGGATGGTGCAGGCAGGCGTGATCCCGGTCACCTGGCAGCAGGTCCTGCTCGAATGGCAGCGCGATTGGGCGCGGAAGGAAACCTACGATGCGGTCACCACGCTGGTGAAGGAGCATTCCGGCGCTTACGGCATGGGCATCGACTACGCCTACACGATGGTTCATGGCGCAGAAGAACGCGTCAAGCATGGCAAGCGCATCGGCCCGAACCCCGCAAAGTAGGGGCCCGATCCAACCGCTCCGATCACACGGTCGGAGTGGCCCTTTCGCAACCGGAGATCATCCCATGAAGCTCTACCTCCTATCGCTAGGCGCAGGCCTGCTTGTCGGCGTCGTCTACAGCCTGCTCAATGTCCGCTCACCCGCGCCGCCCGTTATCGCCCTCGTTGGCCTTTTGGGCATCCTGGTCGGCGAACAGATCATCCCGCTCGCGAAATCTCTCTGGACGAGGGAACCGGCGGCCATTTCATGGATCCATCAGATCAAGCCACACATGTTCGGTCATCTGCCGAAGGGCAACGAGGTTGCTCATCAGACGAAGGTTCATGTAGGGGAGCGGAGCTGATGACGACGCGTCGATCCTTTCTTGGAGGCGCATCGAGCCTTGCTTTCTCGAACCTCTTCTCACCGGCGAAAGCCGCCGATCCCAGCCAGACCGGAGTAACCACGGTGCAGCATCCCGACTTGATCCTCCACAATGGCCGCGTGACCACTCTTGACCGAACCAATCCGAATGCGACAGCGATCGCCATCAAGGATGGTCTGTTTCTCGAAGTCGGATCCGACAGCGAGATCATCGCACTCGCAGGTTCCAGCACCAGGGTCGTTGATCTCAAGGGCAAGCGTGTCCTGCCCGGTCTCATTGACAACCACACCCACGTCGTGCGCGGTGGCCTGAACTACAACATGGAACTGCGCTGGGATGGCGTGCGCTCGCTCGCCGACGCCATGGACATGCTGAAGCGCCAAGTGGCGATCACGCCTGCGCCGCAATGGGTACGCGTGGTCGGCGGCTTCACCGAACACCAGTTCTCCGAAAAACGCCTCCCCACCATCGAGGAAATCAACTCAGTCGCGCCCGACACGCCTGTCTTCCTCCTTCATCTCTACGACCGCGCGCTGCTCAACGGCGCCGCTCTTCGTGCCGTCGGATACACCCGCGATACGCCGAACCCGCCTGGCGGCGAGATTACGCGTGATGCCAGCGGGAACCCCACGGGCATGCTTCTCGCCAAGCCGAATGCAGGCATTCTGTATTCGACACTTGCGAAGGGTCCGAAGCTTCCTCTCGACTATCAGGTCAACTCGACCCGCCACTTCATGCGCGAACTCAACCGCCTCGGCGTGACAGGTGTCATCGATGCAGGCGGCGGCTTCCAGAACTATCCCGACGATTATGAAGTCATCCAGAAGCTTTCCGACGAGAACCAGATGACGGTGCGGTTGGCCTACAACCTCTTCACCCAGAAACCGAAGGAAGAGAAGCAGGACTTCCTGAACTGGACGCAGTCAGTCAAATACAAGCAGGGCAATGACTACTTCCGCCACAACGGCGCCGGCGAGATGCTCGTCTTCTCGGCCGCCGACTTCGAGGACTTCCGCCAGCCGCGTCCGGAGATGGCCCCGGAAATGGAAGGCGAGCTTGAAGAGGTCGTCCGCGTCCTGGCGGAAAACCGCTGGCCCTGGCGTCTGCATGCCACCTACGACGAGACGATCTCTCGCGCCCTCGACGTGTTCGAGAAGGTCAACAAGGACATCCCGCTCGAAGGTTTGAACTGGTTCTTCGACCACGCAGAAACGATCTCCGACCGCTCGATCGACCGGATCGCCGCCCTCGGTGGTGGTATCGCCACGCAGCACCGCATGGCGTATCAGGGCGAATACTTCGTCGAGCGCTACGGGCACGGCGTCGCGGAAGCGACACCGCCGATCAGGAAGATGCTCGACAAGGGCGTGAACGTCTCGGCTGGCACCGACGCCACCCGCGTCGCCTCCTATAATCCTTGGGTTTCGCTATCGTGGATGGTGACTGGCAAGACCGTTGGCGGCCTGCAGCTCTATCCGCGGGCCAACTGCCTCGACCGTGAAACCGCGCTGCGGATGTGGACGGAAAAGGTCACATGGTTCTCCAATGAGGAGGGTAAGAAGGGGCGTATTGAGAAGGGCCAGTTTGCCGACCTCGTGGTGCCGGACAAGGATTTCTTCTCCTGCGCCGAGGATGAGATTTCCTTCCTGGTATCGGAGCTGACCATGGTCGGCGGCAAGATCGTCTATGGCGCGGGCGACTTCAAGACGCTGGACGAGAACGACATCCCGCCTGCGATGCCCGACTGGTCGCCTGTCCGCAAATTCGGCGGCTATGCGGCCTGGGGTGAACCGGAAGGGGCGGGCGCTCGTTCCCTGCGCCGCACCGCGATCTCCACATGCGGATGTGCGAGCGATTGCGGCGTTCACGGCCATGACCACGCCGGTGCCTGGACATCCAAGCTCCCGATCGCCGATCTCAAAGGTTTCTTCGGCGCTCTCGGCTGCTCCTGCTGGGCGGTCTGAGCAAACTTCAGCTCGGGTGATCTGGTCACCCGAGCATCACTCTATAATTGCAGATTTTGCAATTAAATCGAAACTATTGCTGCAATTGTTGGTAAGGCGGCAACCAGACAATATCGCTCCATCGAACGCAGCCGCTCGCGGCGACCACGCAGGAGCAGATATGATCTACCAATCTCTAAAATCCGACTCAGTCCGGAGTGGCCTGGCACGCGTCGTCGCCTCGCCTGTTGTGCGGACGGTTTCGCTGCTGGCACTTTGCGCAGCCTATATCCAGGGTTCGCTCACCAAGATCTTCGACTTCAATGGCGCGTTGGCGGAGATGGAACATTTCGGCCTGCAGCCGGCCGCGTTCTTCGCAATCGCCGTTATCGCATTTGAACTGACGGCTTCCGCCCTGGTGATCTCCGGTTTCCTGCGGTGGGCGGGCTCCCTGGCGCTGGCCGGCTTCACGCTTCTCGCGACCTTTATCGCGTTGCGCTTCTGGGAGATGGCTCCGGGCCTGGATCGCATGATGGCGACCAACGCCTTCTTCGAACATCTCGGCCTCGCTGGCGCATTCCTCTTCGTCGCCGCATTCGACTTATCCAAGGAAGCTGGCAAATGAGCGCCGCAAAATCATCCAGGGGCACCTTCGCTCCTCTCGCGCAGCCTGTGTTCGCGGTCCTCTGGATCGCAACCGTGCTTGGCAAGGAAGCTTCATGCGCGATGTCGCAAGCGCCTGGCTAATGTCCTGTCGCTTGCTTCATCGCACTTCTTTTCCTCGGAGGCGCATGGATCACCGCCCTGACGACACTCAATGGCGCCGCGCAGTCCGTCCTACCAAACTGGGTACGAGGTCGTGGTCTCGCCGTCTATCTGACCGTCTTCAACGGTGCGATGACAGCAGGAAGCCTCGGCTGGGGCGCGGTCGGTGAGGCTGTCGGCATTCAGTCCACCCGGGTTTGGGTTTTCGCGGCGCTCAGACCGGGTGGTCTATGCCTTCGGGCATGGCCATCTGGGCCTAGCGATGGCCGGGATCACTGGGCAGCTAGTTGTTGACCTGACTTCAAATCGCTCTTCGGGTTTCGCCCTTTCGGCGTTCCGTCCGGACAGATTTTGACGCGTTCGCCGCATGCAATGGGTCTTCGCCGCGACGAAGACATCGGCCGCAATCTCCGACGTAATTATGATCACGTTTGCCATCGGCGAAACACAACGCTCGCATTGACACCACCGAAGCCGAAGCCGTTGGAGATGGCATAATCGAGTGACATCTTTCGCGCCGCGTTGGCGACGATGTCGATGCCCTTGGCAGCCCGATCGGGCGTTTCGAGATTGAGCGTCGGCGGCACCACCTGGTCGCGCAGCGCAAGCACGGTAAAGATCGCCTCCAGGCCGCCGGCAGCCCCCAGCAGATGTCCAGTTGCGGATTTCGTCGCGCTGACGGCGATACTTCCGTTGTTTCCAAAGACCGACTTGATCGCCTCGATTTCGCCCTTGTCGCCGACGGGCGTCGAGGTCGCATGGGCGTTAAGGTGACGGATATCGCTTGGACGAATGCCGGCCTGGGTGATGGCGATTTCCATGGCGCGCCGGGCGCCTGCGCCGTCCTCCGGACCTGAGGTGATATGGTGGGCATCGGCCGTCGTGCCATAGCCGACGACTTCGGCAATCGGTGTCGCACCCCGCGCCAATGCGTGCTCCAGCGTCTCGATCACGACGATGCCGGCACCTTCGCCCATGACGAAACCGTCACGATCCACATCGAACGGCCGCGAGGCGCGATCGGGCGTCTCGTTGAAACTGGTCGATAGAGTGCGGGCGGCGGCGAAGCCACCGAGGCTGATGGTGTTGATGCAGGCTTCAGCCCCGCCGCAGACTGCGATATCCGCCTCGCCAGCACGGATCAGCCGCGCGGCGTCGCCGATCGCCTGGACGCCCGCGGCGCAGGCAGTCACCGGTGCGCCGATCGGCCCCTTGAACCCGTGGCGGATCGAAATCTGGCCGGCGGCGAGGTTCACCAGAAACGAGGGCACCGTGAAGGGCGAGAGCCGCCGAACGCCACGTTGATCGACCGTGCGCACCGCTTCCGAGATCGCCGGGAAGCCACCGATGCCGGATGCGATCACCGTGGCCGTGCGCTGCTGTTCGATTTCTGTTGCCGGCTTCCAGCCGGACTGTTCGATTGCCTCTTCCGCAGCTGCCAGCGCCAACAGGATGAAGCGGTCCATCTTGCGCTGGTCTTTCGGCGGGATGACCCGATCGGGATCGAAGCCAGCCTCCGCGTCGTCGGCAGGCGTAGGCACCGTCCCGGCAATCTTGCTGCCAAGGTCGGCGACGACCTCATCCGGCAAACGACGAAGTCCCGAGCGTCCGGCAAGAAGCCGCGACCAGCTTGCCTCAACGCCCGCTGCCAAAGGGCTGACCGCCCCCATTCCTGTTACAACGATCCGACGCATCGGCTCTCCTGACCTGGGGTTACGCAATCGAATGGAAAACCGTTCGTGTTGCTCGAAATTGCTCTGGATTGCAGGCCGCGTTCAGTGCTCTCAGCGCGGGCGCTCGATGGCGATCGCGGTCGCCTCACCGCCGCCGATGCAGAGGGCTGCGACACCCCTGGTAAGCCCGCGGCGTGCCAATGCGTGAAGCAGGGTCACGATCAGCCGCGCGCCGGTGGCTCCGATCGGATGACCGAGCGCGCAGGCGCCGCCATTGACGTTCAGCCGATCTCGGGCGATGCCAAGGTCCCTGGCCGCCGCCATGGCGACGATGGCGAAGGCTTCGTTGATTTCGAAGAGGTCGACGTCGTCGACGCTCCAGCCGGTCTTTTCCAAGAGCTTGCGGATCGCTGGAATAGGTGCCGTCGTGTACCAGGCGGGTTCCTGGCTGTGCGTCGCATGCGCCTTGATTTCGGCGAGGATCGGCATGCCTTCGCGCTCGGCAATCGAACGACGGGTCAGAACGAGCGCGGCCGCACCGTCGGCATTGGCCGACGCACTCGCTGCCGTGATCGTGCCATTGGCGCGAAAGGCGGGCTTTAGGTTCGGGATCTTTTCGGGCGAGACCTTCAGCGGATGTTCGTCGGTATTGATGACCCTGTCTGCGCCCTTGGTAGCGACAGTGATCGGGGCGATCTCGGCGGCAAAGGCTCCGGCTTCGATCGCTGCGCGGGCGCGTGTCAGCGTTTCGACCGAATAGGCGTCTTGATCTGCGCGGCTGAAGCCGTAGGCTTCGGCTGCGGCCTCGCCAAAATCGCCCATCGGGCGGCCGGGCTCATAGGCATCTTCCAGCCCGTCGAGCATCATATGGTCGAAGATCCGGTCATGCCCGGCGCGATAACCACCGCGCGCCTTGGAAAGCAGATAGGGCGCGTTCGACATCGACTCCATACCGCCGGCGACGGCGACATCGATCGATCCGGCGACAATGAGATCATGCGCCAGCATGGTCGCCTTCATGCCGGAACCGCAGACCTTGTTGATCGTGGTGGCGCCAACGGCATCGGGCAGACCCGCGTCGCGAGCGGCCTGTCGGGCTGGGGCCTGTCCCTGGCCAGCGGGAAGCACACAGCCCATCAGCACCTCGTCGGGACGATCGGGCGAGAGCTGTGCCCGTTCAAGAGCGGCGCGGATGACGTGAGCGCCGAGCGAACTCGCCCGGACCGGTGCAAGATCGCCGAGGAAACGGCCAAGCGGCGTGCGAACGGCAGATACGATCACGATCGGGTCCGATGGATTGGACATGTGAAATCCCTTCCTCAAGAGGAAAAATGGCGGAGGTCTCTTGCGGGCAGTGCCTGCGCTTTAGTGCGGCGCCGTCGATGCTGACTCATCGGCGAGCAAACTTTCGGCCGCGGCTTGAAGAAACCGGTTTGAGAGTTGCTCGTCGTCTACAGCGCGTGAAAGCACCAGCGCACCGACCATCGTCGAGAGTGCGGCGATAGACCGGTTGCGCGTATCGCCGCCCGGGTCGGACGGGACCATCCCGTCGAGAATATCGAGGTGGTTGTTGATGCCGGCCTCGAAAGCTTGGCGCAAAGCAGGGCTGCGGCGGGCAGCCTCCGGCGCGAGAGCGGCAAGTGCGCATCCAATGCTTGTTTCCTGACGGTGCTGTCTGGAAAGGTAGAAATGAACGAGGGCGCGAAGCGGCTTGCCGGCTGCCTTGGAAACGACCCCCGCCCAGTTCGCCACGCCCTTCTCCAAGGCCTTGGAAGAGGCCTCAAGGATGAGGTGGTCCTTGGATTCGAATTGTTTGTAGAAACCGCCTTGGGTCAGGCCGGCGCCCTTCATCAGATCGTTCAGACCGATGCCGTCGAAGCCTCTCTCCCGAAAAAGGCGACTTGCGACGTCGACGACGGTTCGGCGGTTTTCCTCCGCCTGTACGCGGCTCACTCTCATTTCAGCCCCAACCAAGCAAATGCGACTGTGGAGTTATATTTCGATCGCCATCTACGTGTCAAGATTTAGATTGCGAATAAAATCTAAGAGTCTCAAGCCAGAACCTTTCGCCGTCCCTTCGTGCTTTGGCAACGCGAGCAGAAAAACACCGGCATCAGCCGAGCCGCCCAGGTTCAGCGATAAGAATATTGGGACGAATGGGTGTTCTCTTGACACCATCAGTGTTGCGGCAATCGCCGCAGGGACTCCAGCACCGGACTGCCGATCGAGGTCTTCGACGGGTCTCGGGCTGCCTTGGCAGCAAACAGATCAAAGTTCTATCTGGACGTTACCGGCGGGCCCTTCTGCGGCTTCAATCGTGCGGGCGTAAAACGATCGGATGCCATGGTCTCGAATTGGTGGCGTCAGGGCATGACAGGGGCTGCGAACGCACACTACCTCGGCATCAAGGCGTTCTCCGAGACGGATTTCACCGAGGATCTGAAGATCATCGATGTGCTGACCTGGTCGGTCGCCTTCCGCGCTCCGATTTTTGAAAGCAACCCTTGAGCCAGGTTTCAGTCCCTCAATCTCAGCGATAAGGTGGGAGACATCGCCCAAAGGAGGTTCAAGACCCATGCCTACAGAGAAGGAAGTTCGCTCGTCTGTTGCGCTGGAACTGCGCAACACAAGCTCCGACCAGCGCATGTTCTCGCCTTCCGTTGCGCGAAATTCCGCGCCGATCCTCGCGGCCCTAAAACGTATCCTTCCAACACATGGGGCCGTGCTGGAGATTGGTTGCGGGACCGGCGAGCACGC
>NZ_JAEPRP010000013.1:28403-73157 GCF_016652895.1 Ensifer sp. SSB1 | reverse complement strand
GATGTCGCTGTCCTGTCGCCGGCCATGATCCCGGTCGCTCTGGCACTGTTCGGCATGGGCATGACGGTCGGCAACCTCGTCGGCGGCAAGCTTGCCGACCTCTATCCGGCCCGCGGTATCGTGCTCGGCTTTGCAGCCGCTCTCGCCACGCTGGCTGTGCTTGCAGTCGGCGCGGCAAACCCGTGGCTGCTCTTCCCCGCCCTCTTCGGCGTGGGTGCCGCAACCATGGCTCCGATCCCGACGATCCAGGTGCGCCTCACCCGCTTTGCTCCCGAAGCCCCGAGCCTGATGGGCGCCATGAACCTTGCCGCCCTCAACGTCGCCAATGCCGTCGGTGCCGAGGCCGGAGGTGCGGCGATCGCGGCCGGTCATGGCCTGCTCTCGGCCGTCTGGGCGGGCTTTGCCCTCACCGCTGCCGGCCTCGTTTTCTTCGGCCTCACCCTGCTGTCGAAGGAGGCTCGGCAGTAGGGCCCACATGGTCCCGGCGGTCCTGTCCCCAACCCGCCGGGCCCCACCCGCGCACCTCTGTCGCCTGGCCCGCACGAGCGAAAATCAGGCGCCTCCTGCCACCAAGCCTTGAAGCCCCGCGGTGATCCGACCGCGGGGCTTTGGCGTATTCGCCGTCAAAAGTGAGGTTGCGGGCTGGAAGGGATCGGCATCTCGCGGCTGACGACGCGCGATGCGTCACGCCGCGATGCCCCTTCCATCAGCCCGGCACGAAGGGCCGCAGAGCCTCGACCAATCCCGTCGTTCCGTAACGAACCTCGCCGCCCGGCTCGACGTCGATCAGACCGCCCTTGTTGTGGGCGTCGTAAAGATCGACCAGAAGCCGGGCGGTGCTGGCGCTCAAGGCCCGTTCCAGCGCTTCCTGCCACCCGCCGCGCGGCACCGCCTTCGCGGTGATCGTGCGCCCGAGCAACTGGCTCAGGGCCACGGCCACGTCGCTGGCGCTATAGCGACGCGGTCCCTCGACATGCACAATCTGCTCTGCCGTATCCGCGCCCGGACGGCGGAGAAGCGCCGCAGCCATGCGCCCCACATCTCCGGTCGAAACGGCGGCAAAGGTCCGCTCGACCGGGTGATGCAGGCTCGGCAGAGCACCGGTTGCGATCGCCGCCGGGATGCCGCGCACCCACCCCTCCATGTGTTCGGCCGACCGCAGGAAGATCTTGGGCATGTCGAGCCGGCGAAGCCGCTCCTCGAACAGACGAAACACGGTGGGCATGCCGATATCCCCGGGCACATGGGCGCCATAGTCGGAGATCGCCAGCACGCGTTTCGGCCGCGCCTGCGCCAGCGCTTCGGCCATGCTCTCCGTGAGCGCACGCATTTCTGCTCGGGCATCCCTGGCCTTGAGTGGCGGCGGCAGGATGATCTGCACGGCCTCGGCCTCCGCGATCGCCGCGCCGAGCGCTGCCGTGTCGCGCAGATCGGCAAAGGCGATATCGCAGCCGATCGCCTGCAATGGCCCGGCCTTTGCCGCGTCGCGCAGCACCGCCCGCACCGGCAGCTTCGCCGCGCGCAGTGCCGACGCCGTTGATGCCCCGACCTTTCCGGCCGCTCCGAGAATGACGAACATGATCTCTTTTCCTTGCTGAAGACGGGCAAGGACTAGGGATCAGGCGGACCCCGGTCGCACAGATTCAGCCAGGATTTTGCAGCTTCGGTCAGATTTCGCTGGAGCGCCGCATGATTGCACCCGGCGTCTCGCCGAGAAGTCGGCGCATGGTCGAGGCCATATGGCTTTGATGAGAAAAGCCCGCGGCGACCGCGATCTCGCTTGCCGGCATCGTCGTCGTGGTCATCAGCGCACGAGCAAATTCCACACGGCGGCGGATCACATATTGATGCACCGGCAGGCCGGTGCTGTTGCGAAACAGGACCTTCAGCCGCGTGGCGCTCAAGCCCGCGACCGCCGCGACATCGGCGAGATGCAGCCGCGGGTCCAGATGGGTCTCTATGTACTCGGTCAGCACCCGCAATTGCCGCGCCGAGAGCTTGGGTTCACTGCGCCCTTCCGCCCGCGCGCCGCCGGTCGCGGTCTCGATCAGCCGCACGGCCAGCGCATTGGCGAGAAGGTCGACATAGAGCGGATCGGACGGCGTCTCTGCTTCGAGGTCCGCCTTGATCGCCCAGCCGATCGCCTCGAGCCTGATATCGCGCACCTGCATCTGCGGCAGCAGCTCGACGCTCCCCCGCCCGAGATCCGCCGCCACGCCATCGAGCAGCGAACGCGAGAAACTCAGCCTGAGGATCCGGCAGTCCGCATCATCCTCCCAGGACCCGTCGACGCCCGCCGGCACGATGTCGATATCCCCCGGCTTCTGCACCCGGCGCATGCGACGCCCGCCATAGCGACAATCGGCGTTGACCGGCGGGCCGAAATGCATGCCCAGCCGATGCATTTCGCCGCCGGGCACATCGACCCGCCCGCGGGGAATATGGATGAAATCCGCGGCAAGCCCGCGCCACGCTCTGCCGGCGCTGGTCAACAGCACTTGCGGCGTCTGGATTGCGGAAAGTGTCATGATCTGTCGCGGCTCTGATCCGGGTGTGCGGACGCCATGCTATGTCCCAAACGGTCGCTTAACAACCACTGGCACGAGGCTGCGTATGACAAAGGATCAGAACGGATTGATGTAGTTGGCGATCGCGATCTGGCGCAGGAGAACCCGGCGGATCACATGCGCCGCCTTCACCCGGTCGGTAAAGATCGCCGCATCTCCCGCAGCACCGGCGGGCAGCCGTGCGGCGAAGGCCTGGTCGTCGAGCTTCACCCGCACGACGAAGGGTGCGGCCGCGACCGCCTCCGGCGTTACCGCCGTGCCGGAGACGCGCGCCTGCCCGGAGGCGATTGCCTGCAGCACGCCTTCGACCTGGCCGGTATAGGTCTCGCCGGGCGCGAACTTGAACGTCGCCTCCACCCTCTGGCCGGGCTCGATGTAGCGCGCGTCGATCTGGTTGATCTCCACCCCGATGATCGTCTCGGACGTATCGATGAAGGCCATCGCCGGTGACAGCGGCAGGGTTGCGACCCGCGCGCCCTTGCGGAGCGCAAGATTGGTCACATAGCCATCGGCGGGCGCGCGGACCGTCGTCTTGCCGAGCTCCCATTCGGCATTGGTAATCTGCGCCTTCAGATTGTCGACATCCGCCTGGCGCTGCTGCACGTCGAATTCGGTCGCGGCGTCGCGCGATTGCAGCTTCGTCATCTGCGAAAGCCGGAGCTCCTGCAGCGACAGCTGGGCCTGCAGCGCATCCACCTTCGCCTTGTAGGGCACGGGATCGATGCGGAAGAGCACGTCGCCGGCCTTCAGCGGACTGTTGGAAGCGACCGGCACCTCCAGCACCTCGCCGGCGACATCGGGCACGATCGCCACGGAATTGCGCACCACCAGCGCCTTGCCCTGCGGCGCGCCCCAGTTCATCGGGATGAAAAGGCCGATGAGGAGCAGCAGGAACACGATCGCCGGCGAGACCTTCCAGAAGAGGTTGAAAGGCACGATCCTGAATTTCACCAGGCAGAAGAGGATGGCCAGATAGACATTGAGCAGGACAACGATCATGGCTGGCCCGCCTCGCTCGATAGGCCCCCATTTGTATGCGCCTCATGCGCGCGCGGCACATCCACATAGGCCCAGACGAGCGCGATCGGCCACAGTGCGAAACCGAGGAACAGCGTCACCCAGCCGGCGACATTCACAGCCTCGGCCCATGGGTGATTGCGACGCCTCGCGATCGACCCCGGCAGCATGGCGAGAAACACGAGGACCGCGACCGTGCTCGCCACGAGCACGATCAGCACGATCCAGGCGAAAAGATCGATGAAGCTCATGACGTTTCGCTCCCCTTCTTAAGAGGAAGGCTAGCTCTGGAGACCTCGCGCACGGAAGTACGTAACGGTTACCATCCGCGCCGCATGGGCCAGTGAACGACAGCGCGCCTCAGCCGAGTTCACCACCATCCAGCGGATAGACCGGACGTCGCACGCGCTTGTATGTCCGCGCGCCGATATTGGCGCTGCTCAGGCCATCGCCGTCGATCTCGACGACCTCGGACGCGATCGGGCCGAAGGCGGCGCGGAAATGCTGCTGCGATTTGACGACGACGATCTGGTAATCGGAAGGCTCGATGCCGACGGCGCGGAAGAGGTTGCGGTCGAGCATCTGCTGGCGTTCGCTGCAGATGAGGATGTCGATGCCTTCGACATGAAAGCGCACGCTCGGCCCCATCGTCGCCGGCAGACCCTGAAACATCGGACCCTCGAACACGATCCTGCCGTCCGAGATCGCCTCCACCCTGCCCCGGACCCTAATCGGCCCGCCGCCGACGGCGGGGTCGATCTTGCAGCCGAGCGTCACTTCGCGCGTCGCACCGGTGCCAGCGGCGATCAGCTCGCCCACGACCTCCGGGTCGCAGAGCGCGCCGAAGGCGGCGCTTCGGACGCCGATCTCCAGCAGCCGCGCGAGCATGCAGGTGGAATCGCTATAGGCGCCGCAGCCGGGATTGTCGGAAAAATCGGCGATCACCAGCGGCCCGGCGCGATCTTTCGCTGAATGTGCCTCGACGATGCCGGGCAGCGCGTCAAGTGGCAGTTGCACATCCTGGTGCTCGCGCCGGTCCCAGATCTCGCGGCAGAGACGCTCGGCCTCGGCTTCCGCGTCTTCGGCCGCCACTCGATTACGGTCGTAGCAGATGACGGCCGAGGGGCCGGTGTTGAAGATATCGGCATCGTAGAAGCCGGCATTGATCGAGGTCGCGAGCATGCCGTCGCGTGCCGCGATCCCGTCGGCGATGTCGAGAATCTCGGTCATGGCGCAGGCATGGGTCGTGCGCCCGTCGTTGCAGCCGTTCAGCATCGGCGGCTGGCGGATGGCGAGCGCCGGGCGGATTTCGCCGCGCATGGCGCGGTTCAAGAGCGCGCCGGCCTTGTGGGCGCATTCGGCCATGTCGACATGCGGATAGGTGCGGAAGGAGACGGCGATATCGAGCAGGCCGGCCATCTCCGGCGCCGAATTGGCATGCAGGTCGAAGGTCGCGGCGATCGGCAGATCCGGCCCGACGATACCGCGCACCACCTCCAGCAACTGGATCTGCGCATCATCAGCCGTCTCCGTGCACATGGCGCCGTGGAAGACGATGAAGACGCCGTCGAGCTTTTCGCCTTCAAGCGCGCTTTGGAGATCGGCGACGAAGCGCTGTCGCATCGCCTCCTCTATCCTGCCGCCGGGCTCGGCCCGCGCCGCCACGGTATAGACCGGCTGCCAGCCATAGCGCTCGCAGCAGTCGATGAAACCGCCGATCTCCGAATTGGTGCCGCGGCAATGGCTTTCGATCTCGGCGCCGACGAAATAGTGGCACGCCTCGAAATCGCGAAACCCGGTTTTGAGCTTCGAAAACGTATTGGTTTCCTGGTTGAATTCGAGAATGGCGACCCTGAAGCTCATCGCATGCACTTTCATTTTCGGATTGGAGAAGGAGACGGGCGCCGGGGAAAACGCGAAACCCCGGCGCCGCGCCTGTCCACCGGCCGCACGATGCGTCGAACGCATAGCGCGACCGGCGAATTCTGGGTGGAGTTGGACTTGGATCCGCGGTGGCCACTCACGGCACCTTGGAAGAGACGCCCCTCACGCATCTTTCGAGGAGGTTGCCCCTCTCCTCGGGTTGAACCCGAGGACTAACCCACTCCCCGCAGGCGGGCAGTGGGAACGAGTTCAGCGGCCTTCCCCTTCACCTGGGGCATGCCTCCCGACGGAGGCACAGCAAGACCGCCGAGAGTGGAGCGAGCGGATGCCACACTGTCCCTTCTCCCGCCAATCCGGGAGAAGGTGGCCGGCAGGCCGGATGAGGGGCAGAACCTCAAACTTCGGCAGGCAGGGCCGCAAAGCTCAGCGGAAATACTCGCTCGTAGTCTTCGGCTTCGCCATGATGTCGAAGTCGAAATACTGCTTGCGGATCCTGTCGTAGGTGCCGTTTTCCATGATCGTCTTCAGGCCGGCATTGAGCTTGGCGAGAAGCGCCGCGTCGCCCTTGCGCACCGCCATGGCGTTACCCTCGGCCGTGTCGAGCACGAAGCTCTCGCCGACAAAGGCGCAGCAGCCGCTTTCTTCCTTGGCGAGCCACTCGGTAAAGGCCATCTGCCCTTCGAGGATCAGGTCCAGCCGGCCGTTCTCCATGTCGAGAAACACTTCGCTCATCGTCGGATAGAGCTTCACTTCGCTATCCGGAAAGAACTGCTGCAGCGCCTCGACCGCGACCGAGCCGGACTGCGTGCCGATCACCTTGCCCTTCAGCGCCTCAGGCGAGATGTCCTTGAGGCCGAGATCCTTGCGGGCGACGAAGCGCATGGCGTTGAAGTAATAGGGGTTGGTGAAGTCGACCTGCGTCTTGCGGTCCGGATTGATCGCCATGGAGGCGATCATCACGTCGAATTTCTTGGCCTGCAGCGCCGGGATGATGCCCGACCATTCATTGGTGCTCCAGACGCAATCCACCTTGATTTCGGCGCAGACCGCCTGGCCGATATCGTAGTCGAAGCCTTTGATCTCGCCGGCGGCCGTCACATAGTTGAACGGCGCGTAATCGCCCTCTGTGCCGATCGAAAGCGTTTCTGCCCGGGCGCTCCCGGCGGCCATCAGAATCAGCAATGCCGATGCGGTCATGAACTTCTTTTTCATCTCGTTCCCTTTGTCCTTCCTGTCGGCCGGCCATGACGTTCCGTTCGCAAGCATGGTCATCGGGCTATCCCCGACGTGTCTGTCGCGCGAAACTGCCTGGATTTTCGGCCGATTTCAGTTTTCGTTTTGCTTTATTATGGATCGACAATGCGGGAGACCACCGCCCTTCGCAATGTGAAAGAAATCATTCCAGCCATCGAAAAAATTCATGTAGGCTGCGCGCGATCCAGAACCCGGAGCAGCCTATGCGTGACCTGCCGAGCCTCAAGTCCCTGCGTGCCTTCGAGGCGGCCGCCCGCAACGGCAGCCTGACGGCCGCCGCCGACGAGCTCTGTATCGGCCAGGGCGCCATCAGCCACCAGGTCAGGAATCTGGAGCTCAATCTGGGACTCCGGGTCTTCGTCAGAAAGCAGCATGGCGTCGAGCTGACGCCCGAGGGCGGACTGCTCTACGCCTCCTGCCAGCGTGCCTTCGACGATCTCGAAGGCGTCGTCCAGCACATCCGTCCGCGCGTCAGCGGCAAGATCCTGCGCGTGCGCGTCGGGCCGTTCTTTTCGATGAAGGTGATCGCGCCGCGCATCTCCGAGTTCCTCGCCGCCAATCCCGGCGTGCAGATTCACCTCTCCCATCTCGAAACCATCACCGCCGGCACAGGCCCGGCCGACGTGACCATCGCCTATTGCCTGCAGCCGCCGGCCGGACGCTTCGCCCGAAAGCTGCTGCGCGAACGCCTGGTGCCGGTCTGCGGCCGCGACCTCTTTGAAAAGCAGCAAGACAAGCAGGCGCTGCTGTCCGGCAACCGCCTGCATTATCGTGGCCTTCAGGAATGGCAGAGCTGGATCACCTCCTCCGGCTTGGCGCTTCCGCGCAGCCACCAGGACCTGATCTTCGACGACCAGCACATCATCCTTGAAGCGGTGAAGGAGGGCCAGGGCGTGGCGCTGATCGACCGCACGATGGTCGAACACGAACTGAAGACCGGCCAGATCCGCCTGGTGCACGACCATTTCTACGAGCCGGCCGAAACCTACCAGTTCGTCTGCCAGGAGGAACTGTTGCGCACCAAGCCGGTGACGAAGAGTTTTCTCAACTGGCTGATCGCAGAGATCGAGGAGCGCGAGCGGCAGATGGCGGGAAGCAACGACGACTCGATTTAAGATAGGCCTTGCAGTCAATGGCGCTATTCATGCTCGCTTTGCAAGAAGGCGCTGCACAGCCACGCTAAGCTGCTTGTTCTCCTGTTTAAGCAAGGCAATTCTTTCAATAAGATCGCTGAGAACGAGCCGTACAGCTTGAGCATTGGAGAGGCAATCTTCATCGCTCTCGCCGTGAAGCCCTACGCTTAGGGCGCCATGCAGCGCGTTGAGCGGATTGTGCCCATCGATAAGCAAGCCCTGAGGGAGACCGGTCTTAATCTTTTCCATGGACTTGGAGAAAGAGATCTCTTTCTTCGCCGCCTTAAGCTCTTCGATCAGTTCTGCTGATGCCCCAACCGTCTGACAGACCTTGATGATCTCATCAAACAGGTCGTTTCGGTGATTCTCGACGACGCGACGGTAGTACGCAAAAGCTGCGATCCCGTAGCCAAGATTTTCGCACTGCCTCCCCTTGAGGAAGAGTTCCGCATCAACCTTACCAAACAAGCGGAGCACTCGATTGGAGACGGGAATACCGAACGGTGGATACTCTCCGTACTTATAAAGTTGACCATCCCCTTCGTCAGCAAAAGTAATTCTCAGGGAATACTGTTTAGTTTCTTCTAGGCAATCACCACATCTGTAGATCGGGTGAGCGCTAGTGATCCGAAAATCCCAAGATATACTATTACTTGTAGTCGCGCAGCGGAACGTCCGCTCACCTTCGCACACCCGACAGTGCAGCCGTATGTCGGGGTAGACAGGTTTCCGCCTTCGTGAAGTGCCAACGCCACCTTCGAGCTCCCACAAGTCAAAAACTGACTTCTGGGCGGAAGGGTGGGTTTTCTCAAGAAAGTCTTTGACGCTGATGGGTTGGTTTATCTCGATCCCTTCGCCTTCGGCAACCACCGTGTCTGCGTCCGTCATATTGCACCCCCAATAGCCCACGCCTCAACCCAATGTATATTCCGTGGATGAAAGCGCAACGATGAGGTTTTGTGGCGCCGGCGCTTAGATGTATTAGCTTAGCGTTACATGGAATACCGGACGCACGTCTTGGCGAGACAATCGCCACTAGCGTAGGTATTGGCAGCGTATGGTTTCGGACGCTTTCGGGGGATGCGCAAGCTACCGTGCAATGGCAGCCTGAACCGGATCGCCGATCGCACACACTCCTCCCTCCATCTGACCGAAAGGCTGGTGCATGCACGTTCGAAAACTCTACGTCATGAGCGCCGACTTTCGTCCCCGTCACCCCGCATGCTGCGCGCCATGCGCATGGACCACCGCGTCCGCTTCCTTGCCGTACAGCTCCTCGAAATGGTCGAAGCTTTTCGAAAAATAGCCGATCCCCTGCGTCGCCGCCCTTAGCGCCCGGGCGAGATCGTCGAGCGCCGATCCCGGCACCAGGGCGCGAAAGATGTCCCAGCCCTTGGCGGTCTCGTCGCGGTCGAAGCCGAGCACCTGGCCCTTGTAGGTGGAGACGATCGGCACCAGGCTGCCGGAATAGATCGAGGGGATGTGGATCTCGATGCGGATGACCGGCTGCATCAGCACGGCTGATGCCTGCGACAGCGCCTGGCGCACGCCCATCTTGGCGGCCGCGCGGAAGGCGAAGTCGTTGCTGTCGACCGAATGGTGCTGGCCGTCGGTCAAGGTCACGCCGACATCGATCACCTGAAAGCCGAGCGGGCCCTTCTCCATCGCTTCGCGGGCGCCGGCCTCGATCGCCG
Organism: Ensifer sp. SSB1; assembly: GCF_016652895.1. Taxonomy (NCBI): domain Bacteria; kingdom Pseudomonadati; phylum Pseudomonadota; class Alphaproteobacteria; order Hyphomicrobiales; family Rhizobiaceae; genus Ensifer; species Ensifer sp. SSB1. The sequence continues at coordinate 63,608 of NZ_JAEPRP010000013.1, read as the reverse complement.
GGATGAAGTTGCGCGGCACCGCCCCGCCCTTCACCGTTTCGGCAAAGGAGAAACCCGCCCCGCGCTCGTTCGGATGCACGCTGAGCTTGACGTCGGCGAACTGCCCGGCGCCGCCTGTCTGCTTGCGGTGGCGGTAGTGCACGTCGGAGGGCTTCAGCACCGTTTCGCGATAGGTCGGGCTCGGAGATTTGTCGGTGACGCCGACATGGAAGACGTCGGCGAGCGTCCTGCAGAGATCGCGCAGATGCATCGGCCCCTGCACGCAGACGAGCTGGGCGCCGGTTCCCTCCTCCTGCATGACCGCAAGCCCGCGGTCGGTCTCGGCGAGCTTGGCGAGCGTGCCGGAAAGCTTGGTCTCGTCGCGCTCGCTGTCGGGCACCAATATGCGCTCCAGCATCGGCGTCGGCGGCACCGTCCAGTCCGGCGCCTCGGCGGTCGCATTGGCGGCAAGCAGCGCCGGCACCGGCAGGTGCTCGGATTTCACCGCCGCGATGATCGCGCCCGCCTCTGGCGTTGCGTTCGGCAGCGGCTTTCCGGTTGCCGGGTCCTGCAGCGAGCCGAGGCTGCCGCCGCCGAGCGTCGAGCCCTGCTTGATCCCCGATGTCAGCGCCCTTACCAGGACGGTCTTGCCGACATTGGCGCGGTGGTAAGCGTGGAAGCTCACGGCGGAAAGCGCTGCCTCGGCCATCGGGCCCGCCGCCGCCAGTCTTCTTCGCAGCGCCTCGACATCAGGCGCCTCGTGGCGCAGCGCCTTCATCAGCCGCAGGATGCCGTTGGCATGGCTCGCAGAGCCGACGAGCACCGGGATGATCCGGTTTTCCTTCAAGAGCCGCGTGGAGATCGCATAGATCGTGTCGCTCGCCGGCGCCCGATCCTCGATCAGTTCTTCGAGCAGCCAGTCGTCGAATTCGGAGAAATGTTCGAGAAGCTCGGCGCGCGCCTCCTTCTCCCGCTCCATCACCGTATCGGGTATCTCGACCAGCGCCGAAGTCTGCCCTTCACGGTAGCGCCAGGCACGCTCGGAGATCAGGTCGCAGGTGCCGACGATCTTGTCGCCTTCGCGGATCGGCACCTGGCGCAACAGCAGCATGTGGCCGGAATAGTCCTGCAGCGCCGCGATCACGTCGCGCAGCCGCGCCCGCGGCTCGTCCATGCGGTTGATGAAGAGAATGCAGGGCGTGCCCGAAGCCTCGATGACCTTGAGGTAGGGGGCCGCCAGCACCGCCTCCTCCGGCGTCGGCGAGACACAGAGCACACAGGCGTCGCTGGCGATCAGCGCATGCTGCGCATGGCCCAGCGCCTCGGTTCCGCCGGGCGCATCCAGCGCGCACCAGGGTTCGCCGCCAAACTCGAATTCCGTGAGGTTCAGTCCATAGGGTGAAACAGCTTTTCTGGAGGCCCCCTCCAAACCGGCCAGCTTTTCTACCAGCGTGGTCTTTCCGGTCTGTGAGGGCCCAAGTACCGTGAAGCAGCGCATCGGCGATCCTCCCCTGTCGCGATTGCCAATACATGTCTCCTCAAATCGGCGTCGATTTAAGGACAAAGACATGCAGCAGATCAAAGGACTACGGCGACCTTTGCGCGCCTGATGAAGACGCGGTGCCGTAGAGGCGCCGAGCGTTACGACACCCTTCCCTCTATTAATTCTAGGGCAGCTTTTGCGCTTTCAATGGCTGTGCGCAAAATCGGCACAGATCCGGCGCCCGCCGCCGCATTTATCGGCTTCGTTCGGCGTCAAAATCCGATTGTTTATTCAAACCGGTTGTGAAATTATATCATTTATCGAGATCGACAATCGAAAGCGTGGCGCTAGTTCTATCGCAACGCCATCGGCCCATTGGACCCGTCCGAACCGGAGACCCTCCGCATGTCCCTCACACTCTACCAGCATCCGCTCGCATCCTTCTGCCATAAGGTGCTGATTGCGCTTTATGAGAACGAGACGCCCTTCAAGAGCAGCCTTGTCGATCTGCTCGACCCGGAGGAGGCAGCGCGCTTCGCCGCACTCTGGCCGGTCGGCAAGATGCCGGTTCTCACCGATAGCGCCCGTGACGTCGTGATGCCGGAAACGTCGATCATCATCGAATATCTCGATCGCCATTATCCCGGCCGCCAGCGGCTGATCCCCGATGATCAGGACACCGCGCTGAAGGCGCGGCTTTGGGATCGCTTCTTCGATCTCTACATCCATGTGCCCATGCAGAAGATCGTCACGGACACGCTGCGCGCATCCGGCGAAAACGACCACCGCGGCGTCAGCGACGCCCGCGCGGCGCTTGGCCTTGCCTATGGCATGGCCAACAAGCACTTCGCTGACAACACATACGCCGCCGGTGATGCCTTCAGCCTTGCCGATTGCGCCGCGACGCCCGCGCTCTTCTATGGCGGCATCGTCGAGCCCTTCGATGAGAAATACCCGCACCTCGCCGCCTATTTCGAACGCCTGCTGGAGCGCGCCTCCGTGCGCCGCGTGCTCGCCGAAGCGCGGCCCTATTTCCACATGTTCCCATACAGGAACCTGATGCCGCCGCGCTTTGTCGATATGTAGGCGCGCGATTCACCCTACAGCCCGCGTCAGACGCGCAAAGGTCGCCGTATCGCGTTGAAGTCAGGCATCCGAGCGGCGCCATGTGGCGCCGAAGTGCTGCTCCAGCCACATGGCGCTCTCGAACAAAGCCGTCTCGTCGGAAATGCCGCTGCGGAACTGGCCCGTGAGTTGGCGCGCCAGCCGATCGGCGCGCTTTCCATAACGTGGGATGTTGCACCAGATGCACACCCGATCGAAGGTGCGTTGAAGCATGTCGAGTTCGTCCGGGCTGATCTGGCCGTCCACTTCGCCTGCGATCTCGTGTATCAAGCCCTCCCGGCTCCCGTGGACAAGCTTGTCAGCGTTTTCCCGAGACACCGATCTCAACTCGAAACCGATCGTATGTTTCAGGGCTGTCGCCTTGCGGATTCCCGCTGGTAACAATTGAAGATGCGTTTTGCGATTGTGGACGCGGCCTCGCAATCTCGCGACAGGCCGCGCTCACGCAGAATGTCACCGAAGATCTGATCGATCTCGTTCATTTCGTGGGGGAGAAGCATCTTCGCGGAAGACAACGCTCGACCTCCTGTACTGGGGCGAAAGCGCGACTGATCTTCCAGCCGCCGGGGCCCTTAGCACAGCCCAGCGATAACGAGAGTATGCGCCGATCCGGCGACAAAGCAACTCCGGCTGCGCCCGAGGCCGAAAGAGCCGGCGCAGATGCTGACGAAGCTTACTTGACCTGCGCCGGCGGCGTGCCGATCGGGAAGGCAACGGTGACGAAACCGGCGGTACCTTCCGGCCGGTTCTTGGCGCCGAATTCCTGGAAGACCTTCAGCGTCAGTGACACCGGCGTCTCGGCCATCTTGAAATTGTAGCCCATGGTGCCGCCGATTGCGGCGATACGGCCTTTGAAGGGGCCGAGCCTTGCGCCGGCGCCGCTGTCGCCAGTCACCTGCTGGTAGAAATAGCCCGCAACACCCGCGGAAAATTCCGGATTGAAGTGCTGGGTGACCGCCCATTCCGCGTGGAATTCCGTACCCGTGCGATAATCGGTCGCCGGGTTCTCACCGTTGAAGGTGAAGCCCGCCGCACCCGAAAGGTCGAGGCCGGTTTCCGGATTGAACCAGGTGCCGGCGAGCGTGAAGTCACCCGCCCAGCGATTGAACGACAGGTTGGCGAGCTGACCCTTCTGGTAATCGCCGATCGGCACGTTGACGGTGGCGTTCGCGGTCCAGTGAAAATCGCCCTCGTGCCAACCGAGGACGGCGCCGAACACGGGATCGCCGATCGTGAAGATCGAGTCGCTGACAGAGGCCGAGCGGCCGGCCCTGGGGGCGGAAAGCGTGGCCTCGACGTTGGGGCCGCCGAAAGGCACGATCGCCGTGAAGCCGAGATTGCCGCCCATCACCTCCTCGGGCAGGACCCAGAGGCCGGTGACGAAGTCGCCAAAGAGCTTCGCATCGACTTCGCCGACAATCTCGCCGCCGAGCGGAAGCTGCTTGTTGCCCTTGAGCTCGCCGAAATAGAAATAGGTATCGTTCTGGATGTAGTGCCCGGGCGGTGCCAGCAGGCCGGCCATCGGGCCACGCGCACCAAGCAGATAGAAGCCGGCGCCGTTTTCAGCCGCATTCGCCGTCAAAGGCGCACCAACGCAAGACAGACTGGCAACGATTGCCGACGCGGACAGCAGACGCTTCGCAACGTTCATCGAGTGATTCCCCTCATCTCTCGGCCGGGACGATACCATTTCACCGTGTGCAAGCCAGCCCTAAGAAACAGGAGCCTCACCAAGCGTGAACATCCGTTTGCAGGGTGTTGCAGGCGTACACACCTTGCCCGGCCGGAACACGCTGCTACCTTACGGCCAGTATCACGCTCGGCTTGATCCACAACGGTGGCTTGCGTCCCCGTTCCGTTCTGCCTGCACCAGCAAAGGACCCGCGACCATGGAATACCGGCTGCTCGGCCGCTCCGGCCTGAAAATCTCCACGATCACCATGGGCACGATGACCATCGGCGGGCGCGGCAAGTTCGCCGAGGTCGGCAATGTCGGCCTCAAGGAGGCGAGCCGTTACGTCGATCTTTGCCTCGATGCCGGCGTCAACCTGATCGACACGGCCGACATCTACTCGACCGGCGCCTGCGAGGAGATCGTCGGCGACGTGCTCGGCGGCAAGCGCAAGAATGGCGTGCTGGTTGCAACCAAAGCGCGTTTCTCCATGGGGCCTGGACCCAACGACGGCGGCCTCTCGCGCCAGCACCTGATCGCCGCCTGCGAGGCGAGCCTGAAGCGGCTGAAGACCGACGTCATCGATCTCTACCAGGTGCATGAATGGGACGGCCTCACACCGCTCGAAGAGACGATGGAGGCGCTCGACAGCCTCGTTCGAAGCGGCAAGGTTCGCTACATCGGCTGCTCCAATTTTTCCGGCTGGCACATCATGAAGGCGCTCGGCATCAGTGCGCTCGAAGGCCGGCAGCGCTTCGTCAGCCAGCAGATCCACTACACGCTGGAGGCGCGCGAGGCCGAATACGAGCTGATGCCGATCTCGATCGACCAGGGGCTCGGCGTGCTCGTCTGGAGCCCGCTTGCCGGCGGCCTGCTCTCCGGCAAGCACCGCCGAAACGAAACGCCCGAGGGCACCCGCCAGCTCGCCGGCTGGAAGGAGCCGCCGATCCGCGACGAAGAGCGGCTGTGGAAGATCGTCGACATGCTCGTTGCCATCGCCGGCGAGCGCGGCGTGTCGCCGGCGCAAGTGGCGCTTGCCTGGCTGATCGGCCGCAAGGGCGTCACCTCGGTCATCATCGGCGGCCGCACGGATGCGCAGTTCTCGGACAACCTCGCCGCCGCCAACCTGAAGCTCTCCGACGAGGAACGCGAACTGCTCGACGCCGTCAGCCTGCCGCCGGTGATCTACCCCTATTGGCACCAGCTCTGGACCGCGAAGGACCGTCTCGGCGAGGCCGATCTGTCGCTGCTGGGGCCGCATCTGTAGAAGGCGGCTCCCTATCCGGCCCGCCAACGCTCCTTCGGCATTATGGAGCAAGTGCCATTGAAGGCGGCACTCCTGTAGCGTCGCCAGATGACCGCCGCGGTGGTATCATCAACCGGCGCGGTCGCGGTGTCGGGCAGCCGGATTGTGCATGTCGCGTCAATCGCCTGGGGTTCATTCGGCGGATCTCCTGAGGGGGAGACAGCCATGGCAACTGCAAGAGCAGAGCGGCGGCTGGCCGCGATCCTGGCCGCTGACGTCGTCGGCTATTCCCGCCTCGTCGAACACGACGAGGCTGGGACGTTGTCGGCTCTCAAGGATCTGCGCCGGGTGGTGATCGATCCGCTGCTCGCCGAGCATCAGGGCCGGATCGTCAAGCTGATGGGCGACGGTGCGCTCGTGGAGTTCGGCTCGGTCGTCGATGCCGTGGCGTGCGCGGTCGCCATCCAGAAGGGGGTAACCGAGAACCAGGCCGATATCGCGCGGGAGCGACGCATCATCTTTCGGATCGGCGTCAATCTCGCGGATGTGATCCACGAGGTTGATGGGGATCTCTACGGCGATGGCGTCAACATCGCCGCCCGCCTCCAGACCGTGGCGGATCCAGGCGGCATCTGCATCTCCGGCACGGCTTACGATCACCTCCAGGGCAAGCTTGACTGCGACTACGAGTATCTCGGCGAACGCGCGCTCAAGAACATGGACCGGCCGGTGCGGCTGTACCGCCCCGTTCTGGAAAGGACGACCGCACAAACGGCATCACCGAGGCCCGCACTTCCGGACCGACCATCCATTGCCGTGCTGCCGTTCAACACCATGAGCGCCGACCCGGAGCAGGACTTCTTCAGCGATGGGCTCACCGAGGACATCACGACCGCGCTGTCCAAGCTCAAGGGCTTCTTCGTGATCGCCCGCAACACGATGTTCACCTACAAGGGAAAGCCCGTGGATGTGCGCGCCATCGGGCGCGAACTCGGGGTCCGCTACGTTCTCGAGGGGAGTGTCCGCAAGGCCGGCAACCGGATGAGAGTGAGCGCGCAGCTCATCGATGCGGCCTCCGAAGTCCATCTCTGGGCCGAGAGGTACGACGGCGACCTCGGCGACATCTTTGCCATTCAGGACGAAATCACCGCAAGCGTCGTCGGCCGCATCGGGCCGGAACTGCTCGCGGCAGAGCATGCCCGCGAAAGTCCCAAGCCGCATCACGGCCTTGATGCCTGGGAATGTGTCGTGCGGGCAGTGTTCCTATGTTCGCAATTGTCTGAGGAGAGCAGCGAAAAGATGCTCCCCCTGCTCGATCGGGCAATCGGGCTGGCTCCCGGCTATGCCCAGGCGCTTGCCATGAAAGGTTGGATTACCATGTGGCGCGCGTTCCAGGGGTGGGAGGACATGGGGTACGCGCTGGCCCTTGGCAGGGATTACGTCCAGCAAGCCATTGCCGCGGACGACAAGGAGCCGTGGACCTACCTTGCGCAGGCGATGATCGCCTTTGCGACACGTGACAATGTGCTGGCAATGGCGGCAATCAGCCAGGCTGTCGCGATCAACCCCAACTCCGCGTTTGCGCACGGCCAGTTGGGACTTGCGCATGCCAACGGGGGCCGCGCGTCGGATGCCATTCCTTGCATCGACTACGCCCTCAGGCTGAGCCCGCGCGAGGCTTTTCTCGGCGACTTTCAGTTTTACTACGCCATGGCCTATTTCCAGGGCGCAAATTACGAACTTGGATTGAGCTACGCGCGAGAGGCGCATCGCTTGCGGTCCGGCCACGCGGTTCCGCTGATCATCGGCACGGCCTGTGCCGGACTTCTGGACAACCGGGAGGCTGCCACGGACCTGCTCGGACGGCTGAAATCGATCGTTCCAGACATCTCACGCGACGCGGTCGGAGCAACATCGTCTTTCGTGCGCGCCGAGGATCGGGCGCGCCTGATCGAGGGACTAGCCCGTGCCGGCCTGAATTGACGAGTTGGATTGACCTCGACCGAATGCCGGACAAAGCCGAGCCTCGCCACCGATATCCCTTCGGCAACACTCCACACAGCAAACTCGTCATCGTCCCTTGACTTTCCTCACCACATCGCCATTTCATATCATATGATACATTCAGTCACCGCATAGGAGACGACCATGGCCAGCACTCAACCGGCTTTCGCCCCCGACAGGCAAGCGGCCCGCCAGGAAGAGGCCGTCATCGTCAAGGCCGTGGTCAAGGCCTGTGACCTCTGGCATCTCACCAACAGGGAGGCCGCCCAGCTCTTCGATGTGCCGATCGCCACCTGGAACCGGATGAAGGCGGGGGACTTCAAGGGCAAGCTCGACCAGGACAAGCGCATGCGCGCGAGCCTGATCGTCGGCATCTTCAAGGGGTTGCGCCTCTTCTTCAACGGACCGCTCACCTACCAGTGGCCGAAGGCGGTCAACACCGGGCCGCTGTTTGCCGGCCATTCACCGGTCGAGCTGATGATCGAGGGCGGCATTCCGATGATGCTGAAGGTGCGGCGCTACCTCGATGGCCTGCGCGGCGGCCTGTGAACTGATGATCCCGGAGATCGATTTCAACGAGCCGGCGACCGTCCGCCTGATCTCGACCGCCTACATTACCGAGCCCGCCGTCAAGCCGCTGGCGGACGATGACGACGAGGTCGAGATCCTCAACCGGCTGGAGGCGATGACCTCGGCGCGGCTGAGCCCGCTTGCCCTGCCCGCCGGCGTCGATCCGGCCGAGCTTCTGAACGAGACCTTCGGCTATGGCTGGTCGCTGATCAATGCCGCCTTCTGCCATGCCCGCCCGCCGGGCAACCGCTTCAACGGCGAGGAACGTGGCGCCTGGTACTGCGCCTTCGGCCCGCGCGCGCTTCAGACCTGCCAGACGGAGATCGTCTACCACCGCACCCGGGCGCTCCGCGAAGCCGGCAGCTTCCACGATATCGGCCGCTACCGCGAACTGATCGCCGGCTTCACCTGCCGCTTCCATGATGTGCGCGGCGAAAAGGATGCCGCCTATCTCTCCCCAGATACGGCTGTCGCCTACCCCGCCGGCCAGGCGCTCGCCGCCACCATTCTTGCCGAAGGCGGCAACGGCCTGATCTATCCCTCCGCCCGCGATCAGCAAGGCGAGTGCCTCGCCGTCTTCCGCCCCTCGGTCATCCAGAACGTCCGCCAGGGCCGCACCATCACCTTTCAATGGTCGGGCACGCCCGAGCCGCGCATTCTGGACGAGAATTGAGCGGCGAACCGGCGTGACCGCAGAGCCGCCAAGCGGTCCGCAATGTTCCCGCAATGCGCATCCTCGACAAGGGCTCGCCTTTCCGGTTTCCCGCGCTACACTTGCCGCGGCCGGATTCGGCCTGAATAGAAACCACTTATAAATCAAATTGTTATTGACGCCTTTGCCCCGCTGGATATGCGCCGGCGCCTGGAAGCCAGGCCTCACTCTCTCTTAGGCTGCCAGGAGAGGAAAACGGCTGCACCACGTTCCACTTGACGACCGCCCGTTTCGCGTAGGCTGCGACGCGACCGGCGCGTTCTCCAGGCTTGGGATGTGGCCGCTGCGAGCGCCGCATCGTCCCTTCTCCCCACCCGTGATGAGAAGGCGCCGGCAGGGCGGCCGGGAAGCAAAGCGTCGACCATGAGGAACGAATGACGATTACACTTTTGCCCGTCGATGCCGTCGATGCCGACGTCATCCGAAAGCTCGACGTTCACGAAAACCAGATGAATTTCATCGCCAGCAATGAGGAGTCTCTCGAAGAACTCGCCGAGCGCCAGGAATGCGTGGGTTTTGCCGTCATTGCCGAGGGCGCCCCCGTCGGCTTTGCCATGTATGCGCTCGATCCGGATGACGGCAATCACTGGATCTACCGGCTGATGATCGACGCCCGCCATCAGGGCAAGGGCTATGGCGCCAAGGCGCTGGCAGCCCTGCTCGACCACATGGCCACGATCCCCGAATGCGGCGACATCTATCTCGGCGTCTACCCGGACAACGCCCGCGCCTACGCCCTCTATCATCGGTTCGGCTTCCGCGAGACCGGTATGATGCTCGGCGAGGAAAAGGTCATGTGGCTGGATCGCACGTCGAAGTAGACCACGGGGCTGCGTCCCGCTCGGCGCGGATCGGATCAATCCGGTCCCATCCGCGTACCATAACCCTGCCCTCGGCGCGCTACGACGCGACCGGGGCCGCCACCGGCTTCGTCAGGCGCAGGCCGAGCACCAGCAAGCCGCCCAGCGCATAGACGAAGACGACGGACAGCCAGACGGCGCCCGGCCATTGTTCGCGAACGGCAAAGTAGATGCTCGAAAAGGCGAGCGGGCTGATGATCGAGGCGAGGCTCACGGCCGAGGCCAACACACCCTGGAACTGGCCCTGCTGGCTCTCGTCGACCTGCCGGGTTGCCAGCGACTGCAGCGCCGGCACGCCGATGCCGCCGAGCGCAAAGACCGGCATGATCGCAAAGATCATCCAGCCCTCGGTCGCAAAGGCCATGACGGTGAGCGCAAGGCATACGCCGGCGATACCCGCCAGAATGGCGCCGCGCTCGCCGAAGAGCTTCACCGCCGGCCCGGGTAGAAACGTCTGGGCGAGCGTCTGGCAGACGCCGAAGGCGCCGAGCGACAGGCCGATCCAGAAGCCGTTCCACTGAAACGTCTCGCTGCCCCAGAGCGCCCAGCAGGTGCCATAGGCCTCGCCCGTGGCGCTGAAGACCAGGAAGAGGAAGACGATCGGCAGCACGCTCTTGACCGAGAACACCCAGCGCAGCGGCTTGAGCGGGCTGAGCGCATCGAGGTCGATCCTCTCCCGGCTCGGTGTGCGCGACTCCGGCAGCACGAAATAGGCCAGAGCCAGATTGCAGCCATTCAGCACCGCCGCGGCGATGAACGGCAGACGCAGCCAGTGATCGCCGGCGACGCCGCCGAGAACCGGTCCGATTATGAAGCCGATGCCGAACATGGCGTTGAACAGGCCGAAGCGTTGGGCGCGCTTATCCTCGGGCGTGATGTCGGTGATATAGGCGGTCGCAACCGACATGTTGGCGCTTGTCAGCCCGGCGATCGCACGGCCGAGGAAGAGCATTGAGAGATTGGGCGCAAAGGCCAGGACCAGGTAGTTGATGGCCGCACCGGCAAGCGAGATCAAAAGTACCGGCCGGCGGCCCAGCCGGTCGCTGAGCGCCCCCAGAACCGGCGCGAAGATGAATTGCATGACGGCGTAGAGGGCGGTCATGGTGCCGATATAGGGCGCGACGTTTTCGGCCCCTGTGACCTCCTTCAGCAGCGAAGGCAGGATGGGAAAGATAAGGCCGATGCCCACGGCATCGAGCATGATGGCAGTGAAAATGACGATGAGAGGTTTCTTCATGACGCGTTCCGATCGACGCAAGCACGCGCACGCCAACAGGCGCCGATGCCTTGCGATTGGGTGACCTGACGATGCAGGCGATGGGTTTTGGGAAACGCTGGCCGATCCGTGCTCAAAAGCAGGGATGGCGTGTGCTTGACCGCCTGGACGGGAATTCGTCCACCTGTTTACTCCGCCACTGAGCGGATCAAGGGAGGCAGTCGCTTTTCGCGATGGCAGGCACTTAACACCGGATGGCGGAACGCGGCAAGCCCCACAATATTGCCGCACGAGCCGGCAGACAACGCCTGGAAGCGTTCCTCACCGAGCCATGTTCAGTTCGGAGACCGGCATGGAGATGGTGCAGCGCAGGCCATCGGGCGCGAGGGTGAAGCTCGATCTTGCCTGAAGTTGATAGGGCAGCGCCCGCTCGATCAGTTCGCGCCCGTGTCCCGTGCCCGCGCCGGCTTCGGCTGCAGGCGGCATGCGCACGCCGTATTCGTGCCAGTCGAAGTGAAGCCAGAGCTTTTGGTCCTGCCCGGCGTCGATGCGCCAGCGAACGGATAGCGTGGCGCCGGCCTGTCCCAGGGCGCCATACCTGACGGCGTTGGTCGCCAGTTCATGCAGCGCCATCGCCAGCGTTTGCGCCGTCGATGAACGCAGCTTCACGCCGGCGGGGCCTTCAAGCCGCACGCGGCCCATATCCGCATCCACCGCCGCCAGTTCCGCCCGGATAAGCTCATCCAAAGCCACACGCTGCTGGTCGGTCAGGCGCGACAACAGGCCCTGAACCCTGGCCAGCGCCGAAAGGCGACTGTGGAAATGGGCGTAGAAATCCGGCAGGTCCCTGGCTCTGCGCGCGGTGGTCTCGGCAATGGCCCTGACGACCGCCATGAGGTTTCGCGTGCGGTGCTGGAGCTCGGCGACGAGCACCTTCTGGCGGTTTTCCCATTCCCGCCGCTCGGTGGTGTCGGTCATGGCGCCCACCATGCGCACCGCCTGCCCAGTCTGATCGTAGAAGAAGCGGCCGCGCCCCTGCAGCCAGCGAACGGCGCCATCCGGGTGCTTCGTGCGAAACTCCGTGACGAACTCGCTGCGCATCGCCTGCGCCCGCTCCAGCAGGGCTTCGGTCTCCGCCCGGTCGTCCGGGTGAATGCGCGCGGACCAGTTTTCATAGCTCGGCGTCACCTCGTCCACGCCATAGCCCAGCATGCGAAAGTGCTCGCTGCTCCAATGCACGTCTCCAGTCAGGACATTCCAGTCCCAGAGGCCGAGGCCGCCTACCTCCACCGCCGTTCGCAGCCGCTCCTCACTCGCCCGAAGCGCCATCTCCGCCTTTTCGCGCTCGATCAGGTCGGCCGCTTGGCGCGCCACCACGTCCAGCAGGCGCAGCTCCCGCTCCGTCGGCTCGTGAACCTGCTCCCAATGCGTCGACAGCATGCCGATGATCGCGCCACCACGGGAATAGAGCGGGGTCGTCTGAATGGCGCGGATACCCGCCTGCCGATAGGCCACCAGGTCCGCGGTTCCCCGCATGAATTCCGCAGCCTCGACGTCGGACACGATCACGCGCTTTCCAGTGTGAAGCGCACGCGCGCACGTGCATCCGGAGCCCAGGCGAACCCATTGCCAGAACTGCGCTGCCTCGTCGCTGAAGCCGCGATGGGAAAGCAGGTTCAACGCGCCGCCCGGTCCCCGGTCGGCATGCAACATCTGCAGGCTGGCGAATTGCGACCGCATGATGCCGACGGCGCCGTCCAATATGGTCTCGTAGACGGCCTCCGGCCGTCCGTCCTTGATCAGTTCCAGGCTGATGGCCTGCAGCCGCTCGCTGTCTTCCAGCTCGGCACTGATCTGCTGCCGGCTTTGATGATGCGCGATGATCATCGAGGCGGTGTGCGTCAGGTTTTCGGCAACGGCCAGATCGTCCGCGGTCGCCTGCCGCGGCTCTGCGAAAAACATGGCGAAGGTACCAACGACCTTGGACGCAGCCGTCTCGACCGGAAATGACCAGCAGCCGCGATAGCCGGATTCCCGCGCAAGCCACAGCCAGGGCTTCCACCTGGGCTCGTTTTCCACGTCGGGCGTAATGAGAGGCTTGCCGAAATCGATGGGAAGGCCGTGGGCGAGCGCGCTCGGCCCGAGCTTGAAGCCGTTGACCCCGCCCGCAAAGGTATCGGGCATGCCCGTGACATAGTTGAGCTCGGTGCCGTCGGTATTGGCGATATAGAAGGCGCAGTGCGCGATCCCGGCCACCTGACGAAGCGCCAGCGCGATCAGGATATCGAGCGACGCCGAAAGCGGAGCGCCGTTGACGGCGGCCTGGAACGCCTCCATCTGCCCGGTCAACCAGGCACTGCTGCGCTCGAACTCTTCATGAGCCGCAAGAGACAGGCTTGCGTCGTCGTTCATAATCGAGGCGCTCCCTTTTCGACCTGGGCCCGAGGGCGGAGCGGCAATCGTGGCAGAGACGCTTGCGGCAAGTCCGGACGAAGGACCGCCGGGGTCGTCAAAGCGCCATTCGGGCGCCTCTGCGCTTCCCTCTCTATATACCATTTCGGCCCGCCCTTGGCCGAAAACGGCCGAGACCGGCAGTTCGTTCCGCTTGACGTCGCAGCGGCGACGTCAGGCTCGGCAGTGTCTGCTCGTCACAGGCCAGCATTGCAGCCACCGGCCAACCGGCGCAGTATCCCTCCACCTCAACAACGGGATCGATGCACCATGCTGAAAGGCTCATGCCATTGCGGCAACGCGAAGTGGTCACTCGAAGGCGACCCCGGATCGATCACCGCCTGCAACTGCACGCTCTGCCGCCGCTATGGCACGCTCTGGGCCTATGACTACGAAGGCGAGCGGATCGGCGTGACCGGGAAAACCACCTCCTACACCCGCGCCGACGAGAAGACCCCCTCGCTCGAGATCCTGTTCTGCCCGACCTGCGCCGGCGTCGTCGCCTGGCGGAGCCTGCATCTCGACGAACACGGACGCCGGCGCATGGCCGTCAATCTGAGGCTGGCGGAACTGGAGCAAGTCGCCGATCTCCCCATCGACCATTTTGACGGCTTCGACACCTTCAAGGACCTGCCGTCCCGGGGAAAATGCGTGCGCGATCTTTGGGCGTAACGCGTGGCTGTCGTCGACACATCGCCTCACAGCGGCCGGCGCATGTGATCAAACCCTCTCGATGATGCTTGGGCAACGTCTAAGGTCCTCGCGCCCTGGTCCCACTCCTCAGCCATGGGTTGAGGCACTCAATTTCGGGGGATGAAGACATAGAAGCAGGCCGCAGCGCATTTTCTTCGGATGACAGATACCAGTGCGCTGCGTAGCCTGGCGAGCATGGGCGCAGGGGATTGGACAGATGAGGAAAATGACGCGATCGTCGCGGCCTATTTTTCCATGCTGAGCGACGAGCTTTCCGGTCGCCCTTACAACAAGGCCCTGCAAAACCGGGTTCTCCAGGGAGAGCTCGCAAAAAGTCGCGGCTCGATAGAATTCAAACATTGCAACATTTCGGCAGCTGCAAAGGGCTTTGGCCTTCCTATCCTCAGCGGTTACCAGCCGCGTTTCAATTTTCAGATGTCGCTGGCAGAGGCGATATCCCGATGGTTGGCCCGACATCCGCAATGGGATAGCGCCCTTGGCCCCGAGCTTGTGCCCGGTGTGGCGGAGCCACCTGCGCTTTTCATCGGCGTCGCGCCCACTTTGCACAATGCCCCACCACCCGCTGAATTGACGCAGATGCAGACGGTTGCACGGCGTTTCGATGTGGCCGGGAGAGACGAACGCAATCGCGCCCTTGGCCGCGCTGGGGAAGAGCGCGTACTCCATCATGAACGCCTGCAGCTACAACAGAGCGGCCGCCAGGATCTGGCCCGCCAGGTTCGATGGGTGGCCCAGGAAGATGGCGATGGCGCGGGTTATGACATCGCAAGCTTTACCCCGGATGGGCGAGTGCGTTTGATTGAGGTAAAGACCACCAACGGTTGGGAACGAACACCTTTCCATATTTCCCGCAACGAACTTGAGGTGGCCGAGATGCGACGCCAGGAATGGTGTCTCCTCCGTCTCTATGATTTCTCGCGCCATCCGCGAGCCTTCGAACTGCGCCCGCCTCTTGACGTTCATATCTCCCTGATAGCGACCAGCTATCAGGCGAGCTTCCACTGAGTAGGCTTTCGCCAACGCACTTGCCTTTACCGGCAGCGATTGTTGCGCGGGCTCGGTTTCTTCGCTACGAAGGGCCATCCACAAGGACCCGGTGAAACTCCGGGTGGCTCTTCTGGCCGCCGATCCGCCAGACAACACAGCAACGCAACTTCTGTACCCACAGGACCGAGCCCCCTCGGCCCGTTGCATTCAACTGTGAAATTTTTCCCATGCGCGCTTTTTCAAACTACCGTCAGGAGTGGTTCTCCAACATCCGTGGCGACATCCTCTCCGGCATCGTCGTCGCTCTCGCCCTCATCCCGGAAGCGATCGGCTTCTCGGTGATCGCCGGGGTCGACCCCAAGGTCGGGCTCTACGCCTCCTTTGCCATCGCCTGCGTCGCCGCCATCACCGGCGGCCGTCCGGGCATGATTTCGGCGGCGACCGCCGCAACCGCAGTCGTAATGGTCACGCTCGTCAGGGAGCACGGGCTCCAGTATCTCTTTGCCGCCACGATCCTGATGGGCATCATCCAGATCGCAGCCGGCTTCCTGAAGCTCGGCCGGGTGATGCGCTTCGTATCGCGTTCGGTCATCACCGGCTTCGTCAATGCGCTGGCGATCCTCATCTTCATGGCGCAGCTGCCGGAGCTGATCGGCGTCCCGGTCGAGACCTACTTCATGATCGGCGCCGGGCTGGCAATCATCTATCTCTTTCCCTTCGTCACCCGGGCCGTGCCCTCGCCGCTGGTCTCTATCGCCGTGCTCACCCTCATCGCCTGGTGGACGGGCATGGACCTGCGCACGGTCGGCGATCTTGGCGAGCTTCCCTCGTCGCTGCCCGTCTTCACGCTGCCGCAGGTGCCGCTCACCTTTGAAACCCTTCAGATCATCCTGCCCTATTCGGTGACGCTCGCGGCCGTCGGCCTGCTGGAATCGCTGCTGACCGCCCAGATCGTCGACGACATGACGGACACGCCGAGCAACAAGAGCCAGGAATGCATCGGCCAGGGTGCCGGAAACATCGCCTCCGCATTGATCGGCGGCATGGGCGGCTGCGCCATGATCGGCCAGTCCGTCATCAACGTGACGTCAGGCGGCCGCGGCCGGCTGTCGACCTTCGTGGCCGGAGCGTTCCTGTTGTTCCTGATCGTCGTTCTCAACGATCTCGTGCGCATCATTCCGATGGCGGCCCTGGTCGCAGTCATGATCATGGTCTCGATCGGCACCTTCTCCTGGCGCTCGATCGTCGATCTCGGGCGCAATCCGCCGCCTTCATCCGTCGTCATGCTGGCAACGGTCGCAACGGTCGTCGCGACGCACGATCTCGCCAAGGGCGTCATCACAGGCGTGCTTCTCTCCGGCATCTTCTTCGCCGGCAAGGTCGCAAAACTCTTCAGCGTGACCAGGAGCGGGGAAACCGCCGGCACCACGACCTACCGCGTGTCGGGCCAGATCTTCTTCGCCTCGGCCGAAAGCTTCGTGCAGTCATTCGACTTCGCGGACGTGGCCCGGAAGGTGGTGATCGATCTGAATGCGGCCCATCTCTGGGACATCACCGCCGTCGGCGCGCTCGACAAGGTCGTGATCAAGTTCCGCCGCCTCGGCGTCGAGGTCGAGGTGCTGGGCTTCAACGAGGCGAGCGCCGACATGGTCGATCGCTTTGCGTTGCACGACAAGGAGGAACGGCAGGCAGCAAGCGCCACCCTGCATTGACCGGCAAGGCCAGCACCGCTTGCCGCACACCGGCGGTGCGACGCTGTCGCTCCCCCCGGTCCCGTCAGTGCGTCGCCAGCACCCGCGCCTCAACCGGCTGGTTGATGCCCTTCAGCACGAGCAACCGCGTTCCGGCGCCGGCCGTCAGCGCCTGGGCCTCGGCCGCGGTTTCGGGCGAGACGAGGATCTCACCCGCCTCGGCCTGAGATTCGAGCCGGGACGCCAGGTTGACCGTGCCGCCGATCGCGGTGAAATCGCTGCGGAAGGTCGAGAATTCGCCGATCTCGACATCGCCGGTGTGAATGCCGACCCCGACGCCGAGCGTCTCTCCCTTGAGATCGCCGAGCTGCAGGCTGCCAAGGGCGGCCGCGCAGAGCCGCTGGATCTCGCGGGCCGCCAGGATCGCCGCCTCGGCGTGGTCTTTCCGGATAATCGGGAAGTTGAAGATCGCCATCAGGCCGTCGCCCATCTGCTTGTTGACGATGCCGTCATGCGCCCAGATCGCCTGCGCACAGCGGTCCTGAAACAGGCTGACGATCTCGCTCAGGCGGATGCGCTCGATCCTCTCCGAAAGATGGGTGAAACCGCGGATATCGGCAAAGAGAATGGTCGCGCTTGCCGCAACGTGACTCTGCTTCTTCACATAACGGAAGGAGCGTTCGCAAATCGTGCAGATGTTCGGGTTCATCTTGCTCCGGGTGATGCCGAAGGCACGAAACGGCAGCGCCAGGGGCCCGCGAATGGGGATCGGCACATGCATCTGATCCCAGCATCCCCGGCAGATGCGGGCGTCGCCGCGTTGGGTCGGCTGGGTAGTAGAAGCTTCTGTCATGGTCTGCATCTGCTCCGGCTCACTGGGCCCGAGGGGCGTGAAAGAAGCTTCTGCCATTTGGCAAGTTTTAGCAACGGCTGGAAAAACCTGAGGTCAGCGAAAGCCGGCCATCGATGCACGCACTTGGCCGCGCAGCCTTCCCCTCTCTCGACGCGCCGCCGCCCCATCGCATGGACGCCTGCGCGCACAGGTGGTATCGCCGTCACCTTCCGCTTCAGGCAAGGCCCGTCACCCCGATGAAAAACGTTCTCTTCGTCTGCAGCCAGAACAAGCTTCGCAGCCCCACCGCCGAGCAGGTTTTCGCCGACTGGCCGGATATCGAGGTCTCATCGGCCGGCACCAACAACGACGCCGGAAATCCGCTGTCGGCGGAGCAGATCGAATGGGCCGACATTATCTTCGTGATGGAGCGCGCCCACCGCACGAAGGTGCAGGCAAAATATCGAGCCGCTCTCAAGAACAAGCGGCTCATCTGCCTGCACATTCCCGACGACTATGCGTTCATGGAGCCGGCCCTCATCCAACTGCTGAAGGTGAAGGTCCCGCCCTATCTCTAGCGTCGCCGATGCCGACGTTTTCGAACCGGTCCGTCTTCAAGCCTTCTTGACCGGCGGGATGACCCAGGAACCGTCGAGAATGGAGGGCGGGCTGTCATCCGGCCAGTAGAGCCGCATCATCAGGATGAACTTGCCCTTCGGCGCCGGCAGCCAGTTGGCCTCCTTGTCCTTGCCGGGTGATTCATTCTGGATATAGATCTCGGTCGATCCGTCGGCATTGGTCTTGGGGCTCACGCGGGCGCTGATCGAATAGCGGTTGAGCGGATTGTCGACGAAGAAATAGTTCTGGTCATACATGGTGATCGACCAGAAGCCGCGCACCGGCGGCAACTGCCCCTTCGGGAAGGTGACGACGTATTTGTTGGCGCCGTTATAGGCCCGGGAGAAAAGCCCGTCCTTGGATTTCAGCGACGTCGGATAGATCGCATCCTGCGGGCGATTGGCGCCCAGCCCGATTGCCGTGATCAGTGCGCGCTGCAGATAGCCGTTCCCGTAGATGCCGGTCTTGGTGGTAAAGCCCCAGCCGTTGATCTCCTGAATATCGCCATCGCTGAACTTGAAATGCAGCATGATGCGATGGAATGCGGTTACCGGAATGCGCGAGACGAAGGCGGCGTCCAGCTTGCTCTTGTCGAAATCCTTGCCGGGCACGATGCCGATCTGGGCAAACTTCGCGATCGCTTCTCCGTCCGCGGCCGTCGGCGGATTGGTCTTCATCAACTCGCAAAGCAGCGTGAAGTACTCGACCGCATCCATGCGGTTGACCTGCTCGCGCACCGCCGTCTTCATGTCGATGTGCGGATCGACCTTCCCCGGTGGCGGAGTCCAATCCTTGCCGTAGGCGCTGAGCGGCACCAGCTTGCATTCGTCCTGCAGCGCGTGAACCGCCTTGTAGTCTTCGGGCGAGCCGTCGCAATAGATACGGCCGAGGATCCAGACGATGCTCGTCGGCGACTTGTATTCGGTGACGCCATCAGGGACGGTGCCCTGCCAGCCGGGCCCGGTGATTGCGTAGGACTGCGCGCCATCGCCACTCGTCCGTTTTCCAGGCACCTGGAACACCGTCGTCCAGCCGTCGAGCATCGGAAACAGGAAGTAGCGATCCTTCATGTCGGGGATCGACAGAACCCAGGGCTCCTTGCCCACATCGACGAAGGCGGTCGTATAGAGCGTATCGGCGTTTGGTGCCGTGACGTCCTTGAAGGATGCGTTCGGATATTCGCGCAGCTTGATGATGTGGCCCATCGGGCCCTTGGTTCCTTCGGGCTGTTCGACATTGGTGACGACCCGGCGGGTCATTTCGGTGGTCACCAGCGGATAGCCGTAGATATAGGCTTCGACGGCCAACCAGAAATCGTCAGCCGCCTCGATGGGATCGATCAGCGGAGATTCCAGAGCATTCGCATGTGAAAATGATACCGTTGCCAGCAGACCGGCACCGCCCAAAGCGACGGCACGACGTGTCATATCCATGTTCGCCTCCCTCTTGCCTTCATGGCGGCAAGAAAGTTAGCACACACTAAATAACACTACTAGGCATTGTATCGGCCCGGATTTCGCGCCAGATCGCGACAACTGCCCGATCGCGCCGCCGGGCCCTCCTGAGACCCGTCTCTGCCGGCAAATTCGCAACGCAACCCGGAGTGGGTCGGCAACGGCTGCCCCGGATGGCGGGGCAGCGCAAGATGCATTCGGCTGCGGAGCAGCCGATCAGAACGACAGGCGGTTGCTGGACCAGACCGGGCCGAGGCGCTCTTCTTCCTTGAGCGTCGCCGAACCGTAGGAGAAGCGCAGACCACCGAAGATGGTGCTGGTGTCGCCGGAGACCGAAGCGCTCAGGCCTGAAAGCTCCTCGTTGGTGTATTTGTAGCCGGCAAAGAGCGTGACGGGGAAAGCGTCCAGCCGGTAGTTCGCCGTCAGCTTCAGGCTGCGCAGATCGTAATCGATGTCGTCTTCGCTGATGCGATGGAGCGAGCCATCGACGTCGAAGCGCAGGTTGTCGGTCGCGTAAACGCGTGCGCCGAGCGAACCCATATAGTGGTTGGCGTCGATGTCGTCGAAGTCTTCGATGCTCGCCTGGCCATAGCCGACCGAGCCATGCAGCGTCCAGGTATCGAGGAAATAGGCCGCCTCGAAGCCACCCATGTAATCGTTGAGGTCGACGCCGATGCCGGGGTCGAGGCGTGCGCCTTGCACGAAGACACCTGCCGCAAAGAGATCGTTGCGATAGTAGCCGTGCAGCGCGCCGTCATAGCTGTTGGTGTCGAGGTCCTCAAAAGAGGCGCGCGTGTAGCCGAGATCGAGCTGCAGGTTGAAGCCGGCGCCGGCATCGAAGTTCACAGCACCCCGCAGATCCCATGCATCCGCATCGATATCGCCAGGCGAGTCCACGGCAGCGCCGTAGGACGTCTCGACGTAGCCGACGATACCGCCGGACGCCTGCTCCACCGGCACTTCATAGGCATCCTGCGGCCCCACCAGCGGACCATCGATATCGGCCGCGGCCGCGATCGAAACACTTGAAAGAAGAAAAATGACGAAACCGCTCGCCCTGACCATTGCCCCACTCCGGTTCAAACCCCGGGGGAAAGGTAAACGAACACGGTTAATACAATCTCTACGGGAAACAGATCAGACACCCTGCCAAAGTCTACACGATCCGGACACTGTGGCAGCCGTTCATTCCGCGGGCGACCTTCGTCCCCCCTCGCCGCGCCGCGCAACACATTGTCGCCGCACAGCACCAGAGGCTGCCCCTCATCCCGCGGTGAGGGCATAGCCCTTCATCCGCCCGGTGAAGGCTCGCCCTTCATCCGCCCGGTGAGGGCTCGCGCCTCATCCGGTCTGCCGACCACCTTCTCCCCGCCTGGCGGGGAGAAGGCCACGCGCGGTGCCCGCTCGCCTCGACAACAAACGCCACAGTTTCGTTTTGGGCCGACTGCTTGACCCGAGACGAAACCAGCTTTGACGCTGACCGCGGCCGCGGCCGAAAATGCCAGCGATCTGAGCTCGTCCCCTCTCCCCGCTTGGCGGGAAGAGGGTGAAGGGCAAGCAGGGTTGGCTCTCGGGTTAAACCCGAGGTGAGGGACAAACTCACCTTGCGCAGAAGGCGTCCTTACTGGTTGGCGATCTTCTCGCGCAGCCGCTCATCCTGAGCGGCGATCTCCGGCGTCACCAAGTCGCCGAAATCTTCCATCTCGAACACCGGGCGGATTTCGATTTCGCTCGGACCCGGCATCGGATTCGGGCAGCGCTTCACCCAGGCGATCGCCTCGGCCATGTCCTTGACCGTCCAGATCCAGAAGCCGGCGACGAGTTCCTTGGTCTCGGCAAACGGGCCGTCGATAACCATGCGGTCCGCCCCGTCGAAGGCGACGCGGGCGCCGCGCGACGAGGGCTGCAGCCCCTCGCCCGCCTGCATGATGCCGGCATTGACCAGTTCCTCGTTATACTTGCCCATGGCGGCCAGCAGCTCTGTCGACGGCATGTTGCCCGCTTCGCTGTCTTCGGTCGCCTTTACAAAAACCACTACGCGCATTGTCCATTCTCCTCTGTCACGCCGGTCCCGGTCCTCGTGACCTCAAGGGGTGCCGGCATGGTGAAACCCAGATAGGTAGAGCAGGTTACGGGCGAAAGACCCGCGCGGATTTTTTTCCTATCCCGCTCCGGTGGAGGAAGCCGGATTGGCCTCCCTGACTAAATGACGAACGGGAAATGACGGTACCGACAACGATGTCGAATATTTTTTGGACGAAAGCTCAGCGGTCTTCGATAGGGACCGATTTCCACGCATCGAAACTCTCATAGACCTGGGTGTCGGGCCACAGCGGATCATCCTCTCGACGCCATGTGAGATGCACCTGGGCACACCGTCCGTCGGCCAGCAGGAACAGCACGTCATCCCGGCGTCGGCGCCTGCCGAGCGCCGTTGCTGCGATACCTTTTAGAACATGTTCCGGGCAAAGCTCGCGTGGAAGCTCATCCTCGAAGATCTTGCGTTCGCCCGCGTCGACGATTGCAGACCAATCGCCATCCCAATCGTATTCTGCTGTCATTTGACGAGCCTAGCGTGCGCCGCGTCGGGGTCAACCGTTGCCGCGCGAACGGCCAATCATGATGGACGTAGCGCCGGCCCTCCTTGGTGAAAAAAGGGCCACGCCGCGCCGGCATGGCCCTCTGTCATCGCTGTTGTCTCCTGCCGAATGCCGCGGCAGCCGCTCGCCTATTGCACCTGCGTGTGCAGGTCGGCCAGCGCCTGCCGCAGATCGTCGATCGGCGTCTGGCCCGCCATCTTCTTGCCTTCCAGTTCCGGCGGCATCTTCCAGCCGGGATCGATGCCTTCCATGTTGGGCAGCTCGTGCGCGATGCCCTTGTGGCAGTCGATGCAGGTGGCCTTGCCGGAAAGCAGGTAGCGGGTGTGGATCTCGGCGGCGCGCTGCGTCTGCTTCTGCAGGTCCATGGCGACCGAGGAATGGCAGTTGCGGCATTCAAGGCTGTCGTTGGCCTTCATGCGCGCCCATTCGTGCTGCGCCAGTTCCAGCCGCTTTTCGAGGAACTTCGACCGGGTGTTGATCGTGCCGAAGATCTTGCCCCAGACCTCCTTGGAGGCCTGCATCTTGCGGGCGATCTTGTCGGTCCACTGATGCGGCACGTGGCAGTCCGGACAGGTGGCGCGCACGCCCGAGCGGTTGGAGAAGTGGATCGTGCGCGTCAGCTCCTGGTAGACGTTGTCGTGCATCTCGTGACAGGAGGTGCAGAACTTTTCAGTGTTGGTGAGCTCCAGCGCCGTGTTGAAGGCGCCCCAGAACATGACGCCGCCGATGAAGCCGCCGAGCGTGAGGAAGCCCAAGCCGAGCGTGCCGGCCGGTGTCTTCATGATCCCCCAGGCCCAGAGGATGATTTTCCTGATCCATGCGATCATGTCGTCACTCGCTTCCGGCCGGCTTGAAACCCAACTCGCTCATGTCCTTGAAGTTGCTCGGCACCAGAGGATTGGTGTCCGCCTGCGGCACATGGCAGGCCGTGCAGAAGTAGCGCCGCGGCGAAACGTCGGCGATCATCTGCCCGTCGCGCGTCATGTAGTGGGTGACGCTGATCATCGGCGCGCCGGAATCCTGGGTGAACTCGCGCTTGTGGCAGGAAAGGCAGCGGTTGGCATTGACCGAAAGCTCGTAGCCCTCGATCGAATGCGGGATGACCGGCGGCTGGTCGGGATAGGCGCGCATCCGGCGCTTGTCGTCGACCACCCATTTCGGCAGCGGTGCCGCCGCCTCGGTCGCCATTTGCGGTGTGGGCCCCTCGAGCTGCGGCACCAGTTTTTCCGCAACCTGGGCGACGGCGGCGGTGGTGACGAACACCATCACGCCGGCGGCGATTGCCATCCAGACAGGCCGCTTCGGGCCGGCAAAGGTGCGAAGCGGCTGAGCCTGAGGAACTGCCCCGAAACAAAGAGACAGGACGTTTCCAGCAATCCGCTTCAGCCGAGAAAACCCTAGAGGGTTACGGGAACGATCTTGACCGCGCATTTTTTGAAATCCGTCTGTTTGGAGATGGGATCGGTGGCGTCGAGGGTAACCTTGTTGATCAGCTGGCTGGCGTCGAACCAGGGAACGAAGATGACGCCGGGCGGCATGCGGTTGCGGCCGCGGATATCGACGCGCGAGCGGATTTCGCCGCGCCGCGAGACGATGCGCACTTCCATGCCCTGGTTGATGCCACGCTTGCGGGCATCCTCCGCATTCATGAAGACACGCGCACCCGGAAACGCCTTGTAGAGTTCCGGCACCCGCATGGTCATCGAGCCCGAATGCCAGTGTTCCAGCACGCGGCCGGTTACCAGCCAGGTGTCGTATTCCTCGTCGGGGGATTCGGCCGGCGGCTCGTAAGGTACGGCGAGAATGACGGCCTTGCCGTCCTTGTTACCGTAGAACTTCACGCCCTCGCCCGCCTTCACATAGGGGTCGAAGCCTTCGCGGTAGCGCCACTTCGTCTCCTGGCCGTTGACGACGGGCCAGCGCAGGCCGCGCACCTCGTGATAGGTGTCATAGGGTGCCAGGTCATGGCCATGGCCGCGGCCGAAGGTGGCATATTCCTCGAACAGGCCCTTCTGGATGTAGAAGCCGAAGTCCTTCGCTTCGTTGTTGTCGTATTCGGCGCTCACCTCCGTCAGCGGGAAGCGGTCGACCTCACCGTTCTTGAACAGAACCTCAAACAGCGTCTTGCCGCGATAGTTGGGGTTGGCGTCGAGGATTTCCTTCGGCCAAACCTCGTCGGTGGTGAAGCGCTTGGAGAACTCCACCAGCTGCCAGAGATCCGAACGCGCTTCGCCGCGCGCCTGCACGAGCTGGTGCCAGACGTGGGTTCGCCGCTCTGCATTGCCGTAGGCCCCTTCCTTTTCCACCCACATGGCTGCGGGCAGGATCAGGTCGGCGCTCATCGCGGTGATCGTCGGATAGGCATCGGAAACGACGATGAAGTTGTCCGGGTTGCGATAGCCCTGCCAGGTCTCGTTGGCGGTATTGGGCCCCGCCTGGACGTTGTTGTTGACCTGCACCCAGTAGAAATTGAGCTTGCCGTCCTTCAGCATCCGGTCCTGCTGCACGGCGTGGTAGCCGGGCTTTTCCGGGATGATGCCGTGCGGAATGCGCCAGATCTCCTCCGCATGCTTGCGATGCTCGGGATTGGTCACAACCATATCGGCCGGCAGGCGGTGCGCGAAGGTGCCCACCTCACGCGCGGTGCCGCAGGCAGACGGCTGGCCGGTCAGCGAGAACGGGCTGTTGCCGGGCTCGGAGATCTTTCCGGTCAAAAGGTGCAGGTTGTAGACCATCTGGTTGGCCCAGACGCCGCGCACATGCTGGTTGAAGCCCATGGTCCAGAGCGACATGACCTTGCGGCTCGGGTCCGCATAAAGCTCGGCCAGCTGTTTCAGGAACTCCGGTTCGACCCCGGTCAGCTCGACGGTCTTTTCCAGCGTGTATTCGGAAACGAATTCCTTGAACGCCTCGAAATCCATCGGCTCGGTCTTGCCCGGGTCCTTGGAGTTGGCGGCATTGACCTCGATCGGGTTGTCGGGCCGCAGACCGTAGCCGATATCGGTCACGCCGCGGGCAAATTTCGTGTGCTTCTTGACGAAGTCCTCGTTGACCTTGCCGCTCTCGATGATGTGGTTGGCGATATAGTTGAGGATCGCCAGATCCGATCCCGGCTTGAAGACGATCGGGATATCGGCGAGATCCATGCTGCGATGGGTGAAGGTCGAAAGCACCGCGACCCGCACATGCGGCTGGCCGAGACGCCGGTCGGCGACGCGGGTCCACAGAATCGGGTGCATCTCCGCCATGTTCGAGCCCCAGAGCACGAAGGCATCGGCGTTCTCGAAATCGTCATAGCAGCCCATCGGCTCGTCCATGCCGAAGGTGCGCATGAAGGCGACGGCGGCGGACGCCATGCAGTGGCGGGCATTGGGGTCGAGGTTGTTGGAGCGGAAGCCCGCCCGCATCAGCTTGGTCGCCGCATAGCCCTCGAAGATCGTCCATTGCCCGGAGCCGAACATGCCGAGCGCCGTCGGGCCCTTCTCCTTCAGGACCTTCTTCGCCTGCTCGGCCATCACGTTGAAGGCCTCGTCCCAGCTCACCGGCTCGAACTCGCCGTCCTTGGCGTAGACGCCGCCACGCTTCCTTAAGAGCGGCGTCGTCAGCCGGTCGTTGCCGTACATGATCTTGGACAGGAAATAGCCCTTGATGCAGTTGAGGCCGCGGTTGACCTCGGCCTGCATGTCGCCATGGGTGGCGACCACCTGGCCTTCCTTCACGCCCACCATCACGCCGCAGCCCGTGCCGCAGAAGCGGCATGGCGCCTTGGACCATTTGATCTCCAGCGCGTTGACACCGCCCGGCACCGGCTGTGCGGCCGCAGGCAGCGCAATGCCGGCCGTGGCGGCGGCGATGCCGGCCGCATGGGCCTTCAGTATGTCACGCCGCGTCAGTTCTCCGCTCATGGCTCCTGCCCTTCCTCTTCCATTTCGACATGCTCGAAAACCATGTTGGCCGAGATCACCCCGTCGAGCAGCGAGATCTGCGTCAGGCATTCGCCGAGCGCGCCCGTACTTCTGCCTTCGATGACGATGACGATCTTGCCGCCGCCATGGCCGTGGATTTCGACGTTTTCCATTCCTGCGAGCGTCGCTAGCACCGCTTCCGTGCTCTGCGGCATCGTGGCGACCACGGCGCTCGAAATGTGATAGGGCGTGCCCGCCTTTGCCATTGCGGCCTCAGACATGAGCCACCTCCGCTTCCAATGCCTTGACCACGATGGCGCTCACCGGGCAGCCGCCAAGGCAGGCGCCGCAGCCGGTGCATTTGGCTTCGTCGAGTTCGGGCAGGAACGGCCCGCCGATGCGTGGGCGAAAACGGATCGCCTGCTCCGGACAGCTTTCGCCGCAGGACTGGCAGGCGACGTAGCGGCGCGCGAGGCACGTGTCGGCAATGCTTGCGACATGCGGAAAACGCCGCACATCCTTCGCCTCGAACACGGGCTCGGCACAGGCTTCCGCGCAGGCGCCGCAGAAGGTGCATTCGCCGCCGGAAAAGTCGACGAAGGGCCGACCGCCTTCAAGACGGATTATGCCGGTGGGACATCGCTCCGCACAGGCGCCGCAGCCGGTGCAGGCGGCAAGGCTCGGCTCCGAAACACCCGGCGGACGAATGCGAACGGGCTTTGCCGCAGCGCGGCCGGTGAAGAGTTCACGGCGTGAGAGAGACTCAGTGCCCATGGCTCACCTCAATGCCCGGGCGGGCCCGGCGGGCCGAAAATGATCTGCAGCATCCAGACGAGGAAACCATAGCCGCCGACAATACCGACGGCGACAATCGGCCAGATGCCGAAGGCGAGCACGAAGAAGGTAATGAGCTCCGCACGCCGCGACCGCGGGCGGTTTTCAATCGGCTGTTGCTGAACGAGCTCTGGCATTCCTGCGTCCCCCAACACAATCTACGGTAAGATGCGCCAACCGAAATAAAAATCAATCCCATGACCTAAGGATGACACTTCCGCATCCTGCCGCACAGTAGAGGCCAAACAGAGCCGGTCATTGATCTGTGTCAAAACACCCGAAGTCCGACGCAAAAATCGACGGCAATTCTCCGATCGCGCGCCGAAATAACACGCGGAGATCAATCAACTTTCCGAAATCCGTTATATTTACACGAATACATCGCTTCCGACACTTTCGCCAAGGCGGTGAACCAATGCAAGCACAGGGCGAATCTCACGGACGGCGAATGCCGCATCTTCAAGGCGGCAACGGCTGTCCAGATCGCCCTTGCAACCCAGGGCTTCACCTTCTATTCCTCGTCGCATGACACAGCTCATCGAAATCGGAACCGTGCGCGTGCTGAAATGCGCAAGCGAAGGAACGCTGCTCAAGGCGGCCGGCGACGCCAACGATTTTCTCGGCGACGCCTGGGCGCATGAGGCGACCGTGGTGGCGATCCCGGTGGAACGGCTCGGGGCCGATTTCCTCGACCTTTCGACGCGTATCGCCGGCGAAGTGTTCCAGAAGTTCGTCAACTACCGCATGCGGCTCGCCATCGTCGGCGATATCGGCCCGAGGCTAGAGGCCAGCAAGGCGCTGACCGATTTCGTGCGCGAGACCAACAAGGGCAATGCCATCTGGTTCGTGCCGGATTTCGAGGCGCTCCGCGTGAAGCTGGAAAGCGTCGCGGCCGCCTGACTGCCCACGGACCGGCATCCCTTGCCATCATCGGAAAAGCCGATGGCGCTATCGGTTTTCTCCGTTTCCGCTGGTGCCGCCGCTCTGCCAAGTCTCCTTCCGGTCACCACCGAAAGGAACAACGGACAATGAATGCAATCGCCATCAAGAGGATCCTGATTGCCGGCGGCGCTTCCGGCATGGGCCTGGCGCTAACGAAACGGGCGCTCGCCGAAGGCGCCGAGGTCATCGTCGTCGGACGCAACGAAGAGCGGCTGCATCGCCTGCGCCAGGACCTCGACCACTCTTCGCTGACGACGATCGCCGCCGATATCGCGCGCGAAAACGAGGTCGCCGCGCTCTTCCGGCAGCTCGGCCGGGTCGATCATATCGTCAGCACCGCCGCCGATATCGAAGGCGCTTATGAACTCCTGCCTTCGATCGATCTTGCCGCAGCGCAGAAGGTAGTGGAGACGAAGGTCTTCGGCCCGCTGCTCCTGGCGAAATATGGCGCGCCGGTGCTTTCGCCCGCAGGCTCCCTCACCTTCACCTCGGGCATTGCCGCCTACCGCCCCGCCGCCCGCGGCGCCGTCGTCGCCGCGGTCAATGCGGCTCTCGAGGGGCTGGTGCGGGCGCTTGCCGTCGAGCTGGCGCCGATCCGGGTCAACGCGGTTTCGCCCGGCTGGGTCGATACGCCGATCTGGACCTTCGTTGCCGGCGACAGGAAGGACGAGACGCTGCGCGCAATGGCCGAGCGCCTGCCGGTCGGGCGCGTCGGCAAGGCCGACGACATCGCCGATGCCATAGGATTTCTCATCGGCAACGGCTTCACAACGGGTACGGTGCTGCATGTCGAGGGCGGGCACCGGCTGATCTGAACCGGGTCTAGGTCACAGCCGGCGCAAAATCCTCGCTCGCCGCGGCAAGCAGGCGCCGGAGCGCCGGCGGCTGTACGCGGCGGCGGCGCCAGATCATGGAAAGCGGCACGGTGCGTGTCGGCCCCGGCCAGGCGACCGCGCCGATTTCATCGCGCGCCAGCGCATCGGCAACGGCAAGGCGCGGCACCAGGGCAATGCCTGCGCCCGTCGCCACCAGTCTTGCGATCGCGGCAAGGCTGCCCACTTCGGCCGCGCGCCGTGGCGAGACCCCGGCCTCGGCAAAGGCCCTGTCGACGATCGCCCGGTAGACGCAGCCGCGCTCGGTGGTGAGAAAATCCGCTGCCGCAAGCCCCGCCATCGTCGGCGCCCTCGCCAGCGCCACATGCCCCGGCGGCACGATCAGCACGATCGGCTCGGCGGCGATCACCCGCCGCGCCAGCCGCTCGTCGGCCGTGCCCTCGCCAAACGAAAAGGCGACGTCGATCTCACCCGTTTCGAGCCTGCGCAGCAGGTCGCCGCTGCCGGCAACCGTCAGCCGCAGATCCATGTCGCCATGGGCGGCGCGAAACCGCGACAGAAAAGGCGCAAGCTGGGCCGAGGCGATCGTCTCCAGCGCGCCGATCGTCAGCGCGCCCGCCTGCTGCCCGGCCGCCGCCGCCACCGCCGCCCGCGCCTCGTCGGCCAGGGCAAGCATCTCCTCGGCATAAAGACGCAGCGCTTCGCCGGCCGCCGTCAGCTCCAGCCCGGCCTTGGCGCGAACCAGCAGCGTAGCGCCGAGCTCGGCCTCGAGCGACTGTATCTGATCGCTGACGCTCGATTGCGCCAGATGCACCTCCGCCGCCGCCCGCGTGATGTTGCGATGACGGGAGACGGCAAGGAATGTCGTGAGAAGGCGAGGATGCATCGGGAGGAAGCCGCCGGGAGAGATGGGGAAAGGGTGTGGCACCAAGGCTGCCACAGGCATTCGCCGGGCGTCAACCGCGCCCGGCGGCAGACCCCCGACCCCGCCCGCTAGGCCGACGCTTCCCCGCGGCGCAAGGCGCGCTTGCCGAGCGCCCTGCTCCCGGCCGCGATCAAAAGCGCGATCGCCGTCAGCAGCCCTGCGACAGCGAAGGTCACCTGCATGCCCCAGGCCACCGCCTCCGGCGCGGCCTTGGCGATATCGCTTGCCGCAACCGCCGCGGCGAAGATCGCCCCCATCACCGACGCGCCGGTAACGAGGCCGAGATTGCGCGAGAGGTTGAGCAGGCCGGACACGACACCGCGCCCGTCCGCCGCCACCTCAGCCATGACGGCCGTGTTGTTGGCCGCCTGGAACAGCTGATAGCCGGGCGTCAGCAGCGCGATCGCCGCGATGTAGCCGGCAACGCCGGCCAGACCGGGCAGAACGGCGAGCGAAATGCTGCCCGCGACCATCGCCACCAGACCGACCGAGACCACGGAGCGTGCACCCAGGCGATCGACGATGCGACCGGCGACCACGCCGCCGAGGGCCGAGATGACGGGTCCGACCGACATGACGAGCCCGACCATCGCCGCATCGAGCCCCAGCCCGCGCGACAGATAAAACGGCCCGACCACCAGCGTCGCCATCATCACGGTCGAGACCAGCGCATTGGTCGAAATCCCCAGGCTCAGCGTCGGATCACGAAACATCGCCAGCCGGATGAGTGGCGAGCCTACCTTCGTCTCGACCAGCAGGAACAGCCCAAGGCCGATGGCAGCCGCCAGGAGCAGCGCGACATTCAGCACGCCGAAGCTGCCGCGCCCCGCCGTCATTGCCAGCGCATAGGCCCCGAGCGAAAGCGCAAGCAGCAGCGTGCCGGCCAGATCGAAGCGCGGGCGCTCCCTGCCCTTGAGGCTTCGGTCTGCGGGCAGATATCGATGGGCAAGCGCGAGCGCCAGAAGCCCCAGCGGCACGTTGACGAGGAAGATCGTCCGCCATCCGGGGCCGGCAATCAGCGCGCCGCCGAGCGACGGCCCGAGCGCGGTGCCGATGGCCGACATGGTTCCGAGCAGGCCCATGGCGCTGCCGGTCTTCTCCTTCGCCACGGCCTCGCCGACAAAGGCCATGGTCAGCGCCATCATGATCGCCGCGCCGATCCCCTGCACCGCCCGCGCCGCGATCAGCAGCGCAAGGCTCGGCGTCAGGCCGCAAAGGACCGAGGCTGCGGTAAAGAGCGCGATGCCGGCAAGAAGCAGCCGCCGCCGGCCGACGATATCGCCGAGCCGCCCGACGCTGACGATCAGCGTGGTGATGGCAAGCAGATAGGCGAGCACCACCCATTGCACCGCCTGAAACGACGCGCCGAAGGCATCCGCCAGCGCCGGAAGCGCCACATTGGCGCTGCTGGTGCCAAGCGAAGAGAGCAGCATCGACAGCGACAGGCTGGCGAGCACCCAGCGAACCGGTGCGGCGGCGGGAGCGATGGCAGTCTTCGTGACGCTCATCGGCCACCTCCCGCGCGCGAGGCTTCGCGACGCCCGCTCCTGGCGCAAGAAATGGCGTCAAAACAAAGAGATACAGCGCCGTCATGAATCAAAATATGCGGCAAGCGCTTCCGGTCAGACCGGGAAATCGGGGATGGTGCCGCATGCATAAGCAGGTATGGGATCATCGGAAAACCCTCCAATTCGGTTCTCCGAAAAAATAGGCCCCGACCTCACATGGCGGAAGGCGCAACATTTGCACTTCATTCGTGCGTTCAACGCCACATCTGACATGAACTCATGTTATGAAGGACGATGACCAGACCGGATCTCAACCTGCTCGTGACCCTCGATGTGCTGCTTTCGGAAGGCAGCGTCGCCCGCGCCGCCCGGCGCCTGCAGCTCAGCCCCTCGGCCATGAGCCGGGCGCTGGCAAGGCTGCGCGAGGCGACCGGCGATCCGCTCCTGGTGCGCGCCGGCCGCGGCCTCGTCCCCACACCGCGCGCGCTGGAGCTTCGCGGTCGCGTCGGCCCACTGGTGGAAGCGGCCGAAGCCTGCCTCCGCCCCGCCGAGAACCTCGACCTGAAGACGCTCACCCGCACCTTCACGCTCAGGAACCGCGAAGGTTTCGTCGAAAATTTCGGTCCTGATCTGATTGCCCGCGTCGGCGCTCAAGCCCCCGGCGTGCGCCTCCGCTTCGTGCAGAAGCTCGACCGGGACAGCAGCCCCTTGCGCGAAGGTACTGTCGATCTCGAAACCGGTGTTGTCGGCGACATGACCGGCCCGGAACTTCGCGCCCAGGCCCTTTTCCACGACCGCTTCGTCGGCGTGATCCGCCCCGGCCATCCGCTGGCATCGGGCGAAATCACCCCCGCGCGCTACGCTGGAGCCCACCACGTCCAGATCTCGCGCCGCGGCAACGACAGCGGTCCGATCGATACCGCTCTTCAGGCGGCCGGCCTCGGCCGTCAGATCGCCGCCTCCGTCGGCAGCTTCTCCGAGGCCCTGGCACTCGCCCGCGCCACCGATCTCGTTGCCAGCGTCCCCGAACTCTACACCGGAACGCTGCGCCAGGATCTCGTTACCTTCCCGCTCCCCGTCGCGCTCCCCGAAATCACCATCTCGCTGCTCTGGCACCCGCGCCTGGATGCGGATCCGGCGCACCGGTGGTTACGGGCGTGCGTGCGGGAGGTGTGCACCACGTAAGGTCCCGGTTACGTCCGGCGAAGAATGCCAGGCCCGTGGACTGACAGCCGCGCCGGAGACCTGCAGGGCCATGGAGGCCGCTGTTGCCTATGACAGGCCATCGGGGTATCAGCCCAATCCCAGCCGCGAAGCGCCGTCTCGCCAGCGCAAGTCAAACCCGCACAGGAGAACGCGATGTTCGACCACGTCAAATTCGGTGTCCGCGACTATGCGGCAAGCCTCGACTTCTACCTGAAGGCGCTCGAACCGCTCGGCGTCTCCGTCGTCGATCATGGCGCCCACGGCGTGGAAATGAGCACGGACGGCAAGTCGTCGCTGTGCCTCTACCAGACCGAGGAAACGCCGGCGCACCTTCACCTCGCCTTCATGGCCGCGACCCGGCAGCAGGTCGACGCCTTCTACCAAGCAGCCCTTGCGGCCGGCGGCAAGGACAACGGCGCCCCCGGCCTGCGCCCGCGCTACCACGCCAATTATTACGCCGCCTTCGTCCTCGATCCGGATGGGCACAATATCGAGGCCGTCTGCCACGAGGCTGAGGCCTAAGCCTCGCGGACAGCGGCACCTGAGGCGCTCATGCGCTTTTCGAAAGGGACCCCTTGGCGACTGCCGGTGCCGCCTCGTACCAGCCCTTCGACCTGTTCACGATCCAGACGACCGACAGCATTACCGGCACCTCGATGAGCACCCCGACGACGGTGGCAAGCGCCGCGCCCGACTGGAAGCCAAAGAGGCTGATGGCAGCGGCAACGGCGAGCTCGAAGAAATTCGATGCTCCGATGAGGGCCGAGGGGCCGGCCACGCAATGCTTCTCGCCTGACAGGCGATTGAGCAGATAGGCCAGCCCGGCGTTGAAATAGACCTGTATGAGGATCGGCACTGCCAAAAGAGCAATGATGGTCGGCTGTGCGATGATCTGTTCGCCCTGAAAGCCGAACAGCAACACCAGTGTCGCAAGCAGGGCGACCAGCGATATCGGCTGAACCTTCGCGAGGAACCGATCGAGACCGGACGACGATTCACCTACCTTGAGGTACTTTCGAAGCATCTGCGCGACGATCACAGGAACGACGATGTAGAGCACGACGGACAGGGTCAAGGTCGCCCATGGGACGGTAATCGCAGAGAGCCCGAGCAGAAGTCCGACGATCGGCGCGAAGCCGACGATCATGATCGCATCGTTGAGCGCTACCTGGGACAGGGTGAACAGCGGGTCGCCGCGCGTCAGGTTCGACCACACGAAAACCATCGCCGTACACGGTGCAGCCGCAAGGATGATCAGTCCGGCGATGTAGGAGTCGATCTGATCCGCAGGCAACAGCGGACGGAACAGCCAGCCGACGAACAACCAGCCAAGCAGCGCCATCGAAAACGGCTTGATCGCCCAATTGATGAAGAGCGTCACGCCGATGCCGCGCCAGTGGCGCCCCACCCCTGAAAGCGACTGGAAATCGATCTTCACCAGCATCGGGATGATCATGAGCCAGATGAGGGTCGCGACCGGGATGTTGACCTTCGCGATCTCTGCCGCGCCGATGGCCTGAAACACGCCGGGCAGGAGATGGCCAAGCGCGATGCCAACGACGATGCAGACGGCAACCCACAGGGTCAGATAGCGCTCGAAGGCCGACATCACGAAGCACTCCGGCCGGTCGAGCCTTCCATGCCACCGATCTCGCGAAGCTGGCGCTCCAGCGCCATGCGATCGATCGAAGCCATCGGCAGGTTGATGAAAGCCGCAATCCGGTTCTTCAGGAATTTTGCGGCCTTCGCAAAAGCCTGTTGAATTTCGGCCTCGGTTCCTTTGACCTCGGCCGGGTCCTCGATACCCCAATGGGCGGTCATCGGATGGCCGATCCAGACCGGGCAAGCCTCGCCGGCCGCGCTGTCGCAAACCGTAAAGATGAAATCCATCCGTGGAGCGTCAGCGCCGGAAAACACGTCCCAACTCTTCGAGTGCAGCCCGCCCGTCGGATAGCCGAGAGCGTCGAGTTCAAGGATGGCGTGCGGATTGACCTGCCCCTTCGGCTGGCTACCGGCCGAAAAGGCGCGGAAGCGGTCCTTTCCCTCCTTGTTGAGGATGGCTTCGCCAAGAATGGAACGCGCGGAATTGCCCGTGCAAAGGAAGAGCACGTTGTAAACACGATCAGACATGGGTGTCCCTTTAGGTGGAGTGCTCGGGGAGAACGAGCTTCATCAAGGTTGCTGACGACGGGCAGAGCGAGGACGCCTGCCGGGTATTGAGAATTTCCGCCGGGGCCTCCGAACGCTCGATGCATCTGAAGCCGAGACGCTCGAAGAACGGCACCGCCGTTTCCGTGAGCAGAAACACCGATCTCATCGCGAACCGATAGCCGTGCCCGAACATGAGAGGTGGCAATCGGCTTCCGATACCGCGCCCTTGGTATTCCGGCAGGACGACGAGGGAACGCAGCAACGTATGCTGGCCACTCTGTTCCATACCGCCGTATCCGACGACCTTGCCGTGCGAATTGAAGGCAAAGAACTGACGTCCCTCCTCTTCAAGATCATCAACTGGAAGGTTTGCCGCCATCAATGCGGTCCGCAGCCCGGGGTCGCTTCCGGGAATGGGGAGCAAGTCGAGCTCTATCATCCTCTAGCTCCTGAAGGCGCACAACATGGCGCCACAGCGACCGCAGGCGCGCAAATCTCGGGATGCCCGCCGCAGCAGTCTTCCATGAGGAAACGGACCAGACCGCCGAGAGCATCGTAGTCTGCGCGATATATGATTGAACGGGATTCCCGTTGTTGCGTGATCAGGCCTGCCCGCTCCAATTCCTTGAGATGAAAGGAAATGTTCGAAGGCGACACCTCCGCCCTTTCCGCCAGAGCACCCGCTGC
>NZ_JAEPRP010000013.1:0-28393 GCF_016652895.1 Ensifer sp. SSB1 | reverse complement strand
ATACCGTCCGCGCCGGCGATGACCAGCAGACGGACGATCTGTAGGCGAGTCTCCTGCGAAAGCGCTCCGAAGGCAGCGAGGGCTTGACGCTCATCCATATTTCAATAATCCTTGAATCGTTGAAATGAGGATTAACCCAGATGAATGTTCTCGACAAGCCCAAAATCAGCGACCACGACCTCAACCTCTCCGACTTGCTCAGCGCGCTCCGGATCGCCGGGGATTTGCCGCTCGTATTTCACTACGATGGGCGTCAGGTGAAATCCGGCTACCATGTGACAGAGGTTAAGGCTGGCCAGTTCTCGGCCCTCGATTGCGGCGCCAATCCGGAGGCCTGGTCCGAGATCTTCGTGCAGCTATGGGATGTTGAGGAAGCCCGTCGAACGCACCTTTCCGCCGGAAAGTTCTCGGCCATCGTCCGCAAGGTTTCCGAGCACGTTCGCCTTAATGCCACGGCCCGCCTTACCTTCGAGGTCAGCGACGGCGTGCGTCCGATGCAGCTCTACTGCGCCGATGCTCCTGTCGTGAAGGATGGCAGCATTCACGTTCACCTGGTGCCGAGGCCTGCCAGCTGCAAGCCGCGAGATCGCTGGCTTGCAGAAACCAGCCGCCCGACGGCATGTTGCGCGCCCAAAGCTTCGCCCGGCGCTTGCTGCGCTTGAGGCGATCCGCCACGGATGGACGGGGGGTCGTACCCGGGCCCGCCGGCCAGGCGAAACATTCGGTAGCAACAACCACCAGACCTGAGGCGCCCCCACCACATTCGTCGAGATGGCCGAACTGCCGGGCACCTCGGCGCGACGCCGGCGCGCAAGGAGTTTTTCGAAGCCCTCGTTTCGACCGGCATCATCGGCGGGCACGACCACGAGCTTGAGCCGGTACGGTCGTCGGCTGATTGGGCATGTCGGCGGTCGAGGTGGCTTAAGGATCGGTCGCTTGCTGCTTCCGAACCTCGATCACAAGCGGGTAACTCTCGTCGTCCCACTCCAGAAATCCGCCGGCAAAATAATAGACGTGCGTGTAGCCCCAGGCGATCGCCTTGGCCGACGCATAGGCGGCATGGGTACAGTTTCGGCCCTGACAATAGAAGGCGACCTCGTCCGCCTTCCCCGCCACCTTGGCGAGGCTTTCCTTCGACAATCCGGTCAGGAGCGACAGGTTGACGGCCTTGGGGAGATGGCCATTGTCATAGGTGAGCGGCGCCCGCACATCGATGAAGGTCACGCCGCGCGCAAGCAGTGCCTTTACTTCCGCCACGTCGACCTTGATCGTTCGCTCGACGCTCAGTTCACCCTTCGCCATCGTCATGAGCTTGGCATAGTCGTCGAAGGCAAGGTCCGTGCCGGCGCCTTCAGGCAATCCGGCCTTGCGGAGCCCCTCCTGCAGCAGCGCGATGTAGGGCCTGTGGTAGCTGAACGCGCTGCCATACCAGTCATAAGCGCTTTCCTGGACGGTGAGCGGATCTCCCAGCGAGGACGCCGCAAGTTTATTGTACTGGTCGATCAGCCCCTGAATGTCGCCCGTGCGGCCGAGCTGTCCGTAGGCCGATATCAGCGTTGCATAGTCCCCCAAAAGGTCGGACCTTTTTCCGATCACCCGCTCGAAGGCGTCGGCGGCTTCGTCGTATTTGCCTTGAGAAAACAGCGAGACCGCGAGCATGCGCAGCGTTGCTCGCGCCGGATGGGGATCGAACCGCATCGCCAGGCGCGCCTCCTGTTCGGCCTCCGGCGCGCGTCCCGTCGCGTTGAGGATCCGCGCCATGCCGACATGGTTGTCGGGATCGTTCGGCGCCAGCTTCATCGCCCGGTCGATTGCCGCGAAGGCTTCGTCATAACGCCCCTGCTGCGCAAGCACCTGCGCCGAGACGGCATAGGCAAGCGGCGTCGGCCGCTCCATCGCCTTCGCCAGGTTCCTGGCAAGGTTCCTGGACGCGGCCTCCCTGCGGGAAAAATCCCAGGACAGAATGCTCGCCCGCCAGTTTGCCGCCGCCAGCGACGCGTAGGCGCGGCTATAGTCCGGATCGAGAATGATCGCCTTCTGGAAGAAGGCGGAAGCTGCGACCGTTTCAGCTTCGCTGTCCCGGCGCAGGTGCTCCCAGCCGCGCAACAGGGTATCGTAGGCCTGCGGGTTGGTCGTTTCCGGCGCCGCTGCCACGCTTTTCTCGGCACTCGTCAGCTTCACGGAAAGCGTCGAGACGATCTGTCCGATCACCTTGTCCTGCAGGCCGAACACGCCGCTCATTTCGCCATCGTAGCGCTCGGCCCAGAGGTGGTGCCCGTCGATCGCGTCGATCAACTGGGCATTGACCCGGACATGGCTTCCCTCGCGACGCACGCTGCCCTCGAGGATGTAGTGGACCCCCAGTTCCTCGGCCACCTGCTGCGCCTTGGTGGGCTTGCCCTTGTAGGCAAAGGTGGAGTTGCGCGCGATCACGAAGATTCCCGACAGTTTCGAGAGTTCGGTGATGAGGTCGTCGGTCATACCGTCGGCGAAATAGCTCTGCCCTGCATCGGAGCTGAGATTTTCGAAGGGCAGCACCGCGATCGAGGGCGTCTGCGGCAGCGCCAGGGCCGTCCCCGCAACCGAGGCAGCGTCGGCGCTTTCGCGCCTCTGCGTCAGCCATGTACCCGAAGCGGCTATGAGCACCAGGAGGACCAAGGCGGCCGCAACTTTCCAGCCGTAAAGGCTCTTCAGGTTGAAGCGCCGAGGCCGGGTCCCTCCCTCAAACCGCACCCGATAGACGCGAACGGGCCTCTGGATGTTCTTCACGTGGTGCTCGCCGATGAATTCCAGCGGCAATTCGAACTTGCCCTGCAGGTGGTCGAAGGCAGTGCCGGATATGAACAATCCTCCTGGCTCGCACATCTGCTCGAGGCGGGCCGCGACGTTGACGCCATCGCCGAGCAGATCATCCCCGTCGACGACGACATCGCCGAGATTGATGCCCATGCGCAGCAGAAGCCGATGCTCCGGCCGAGCCTCCGTTTGGCGCGCGGCGACCTCATTCTGTGACGCGACGGCACAGGCGACGGCGTCGACAACGGAGCCGAACTCAACAATCGCACCGTCGCCCATGAGTTTGACGATGCGTCCGTGATAGTCTTGCCTGAGGGGATCGAAGATTTCGCAACGCCACGCCTTGATGGCTGCGAGCGTGCGGGTCTCGTCGGCTTCCATCAGTCGCGAGTAACCAACGATGTCCACGGCAAGAATTGCCACCAGCCGTCGTTCTGCGCGAACTGCTTCCATGACCACCTCTCCCGAAGGTGCAGAAGGCCTCGCTCATGCCTTTGTCCCCGGGCGGAAACTCGGGGCCTCCTGACCGCAGAAGCCAGGCTTCACCGATCGGGCCGTTAGGACGCGGACCGGCTCTCACGCCCCTGCCCTGATGAGCCCCTCGCGCAGATGCTGCGCATCGCTTTCCTGCGCATAATGCAGCGTGCCCAGAAACGTCTTTATCTCGAACTCCGGCGCCAGCGCCCGCACCTTCTCCATGTGCGCGCCCGCAGCGATCGCGTCGCCGAGCCAGCCGTAGCAGGCGGCGATAAAGGCGTGCTGGGTTTCGTCCATGCTCGAAAGGTGCATGAAAGCCTCGATGGCGTCGCCGTATTGGCGAGCGGCGAAATAGGCCTTGCCGAGGTGGCTCCAGAAGCGTTCCGGGTGATGCGGGTTGAGGCGCATGGCCTTGCGGATCCATTCCACCCCCTCCTCCGGCCGGCCGAGCCAGGTGAAGAGCTCGCCCTGCTGCACCACCACCAGATCGTAATTGGGGTTGAGGAAGAGCGCCCGCTCCTGATGATAGCGTGCCGTCGTCAGTGCATTGTTGTTGACGTTGACGGCCGCAAGGATGCGGTGCACATCCGCGTCGTTGTCATCGAGCGCCAGGGCCCGTTCGAGCTCGGCATTGACCTCCAGCCAGGTTGCCTCCCGGTCGTCGCACCAGCCATAGACCCAGGCCTGACCGAGGATGCAGGCGCGCCAGGCATGGGCATGCGCATAGCCGGGGTCGAGCGTAATGGCGCGGTCGATCAGCGATTGCGCCTGCTTGTTGTCGGCGGGGCTGCTGCGGTGGTGCAGCACCTTGGCGGCGAGCGCACATTCATAGGCCGCCATGTTGGCCGGTTTGGTGCGGGCGAGCTGGTCGCGCTGGGCGGCCTCCAGCCGACCGGGCACGGTTGCGGCGATCGCCGCCGTCACCTCGTCCTGAATGGCAAAGATGTCGTCGAGCTGCCGGTCGTACTTGTCGGCCCAGATATGGGCGTCATTGACCGCATCGATCAGCTGCACGGTGACGCGCACCCGCTCGCCGATCTTGCGCACACTGCCTTCCACCAGATATTGCGCCCCGAGGTTCGCCGCCACCTCGCGCGCGTTTACCGACTGGTTCTTGTAGACGAAGGAGGAATTGCGCGAGATGACGAAGAGCTCGTGCCTCCGCGAAAGCTCGGTGATGATGTCTTCGGTCAGCCCGTCGGCGAAAAACTCCTGGTCCGGATCGCCGCTCATGTTGTCGAAGGGCAGCACGACGATGGTCGGCTTGCAGACGCCCTTGCGCGCCTCCGTTTCGTCGGCCGTCGCCGGCAGCGCCGCACTTTCGAGCCCGACGCGGTAGAGATGCACCGGACGGCTGATGTTCTTCAGCATCTTCTCGCCGAGGTCGTCGATCGCCAGTTCCAGCCGGTCGGCAACCTGCGTTGCCACCGCCGCGGTCACGCAGATGCCGCCGACTTCTGCCAGCTGCTCAGCGCGCGCGGCGATGTTGACGCCGTCACCGAAGATGTCGTCGTCCTCGAAGATGATGTCGCCGAGATTGATGCCGATGCGGAACTCGATCCGCCGGTCCTCCGGCACGTCGGAGTTCCGCCGCTTCATGCGCTGCTGGATCTCGACGGCGCATTTGACCGCGTCGGTCACGCTCTGGAATTCCACCAGCAGGCCGTCGCCCGTGGTCTTGATCAGCCGGCCCTTGTTCTTGGCGATCGCGGGATCGATGAGCTCGATGCGGTGGGTTCGAAGCCGCGCAAGTGTGCCCGCTTCGTCGGCCTCCATCAGCCTGGAGTAGCCGGCCATATCGGCCGCCAGCACTGCGGCGAGTCTTTGCTCCATGGGCTTGCCAAAAACGTTGAAAAGCGGCCCGTTCCGGACTTCCGGACCAAGGAGGTTCCCGGTGCAATACTATCGCAGCACGAAACGATCTCCTACCCAAATCAACAGACGGAAGGCAAAGCCCGAAGGCGGCGGCCTGTTGCGCGTCAAAAGATTGCAGCTTAGGACGGCGGCTCAATCGGGGGATGCGACTAAAACAGTGACGCGTACCGAGCGCCCTCAAACGAAAGCGAAATCCGTCGGGGCAGCGCCACATGCGACGGTGCCGGGGCACCGTTAATCTCGGCCTGGTGACTGCCACCGCTTGACAATATTTGCCTAAAGCAACTATTTATATGACTTAAGCAAATTCATAAAGGCATCACCATGTCTCCGCAGCAAATCGACGACCGCGCCCTGACGGTGCGGCGCTTCAACCGCTTCTATACTCGCCAGATCGGCCTGCTTCACGAGCACCTGCTTGCCAGCGCCTTCTCGCTGACGGAGGTTCGAATTCTCTATGAACTGGCGCACCGGCCGGCGCTGACGGCGACCGATCTCTGCCGTGAACTCGGGCTTGACGCCGGCTATCTCAGCCGGGTCATCGCCGGCTTCGAGAAGAAAGGGCTGGTCGCCAAGACCCGCTCGCCGGCCGATGGCCGGGTTGCCCAGCTCGAACTGACGGAAGCGGGGCGCGAAACCTTGCAGCCGCTGGAGGATGCGTCGCAGCGCGAAGTGATCGCCATGCTGGAAAAGCTCTCCGTGCCGGAACAGCGGCAACTGGTGGGCGCCATGGGCGAGATCGGGAGCCTGCTTGCCGACGGGCGGACGCCGGGCTTTATCCTGCGCGATCCGCAGCCGGGCGACATGGGCTGGGTGATCCACCGCCAGGGTGCGCTCTATGCCGAGGAATACGGCTGGACCACCGAGTTCGAGGCGCTGGTCGCCGAGATCGTCGTTAAATACATGCGCGAACACGACCCGGCATCGGACCGGTGCTGGATCGCCGAAAAGGACGGCAAGGTCGTCGGCTCGGTGTTTCTCGTCCGGCATGACGAAACAACGGCAAAGCTCCGGCTGCTCTATGTCGAGCCGAGCGCCCGCGGCCTCGGCATCGGCCGCCGCCTGGTCGAGGAATGTATGCGCCACGCCCGGCTTCTGGGCTATACACGCATGATACTCTGGACCAATGCCGGCCTCGACGCCGCCCGCCACATCTACGAGAAGGCCGGTTTCGCGCTGGTCGAGGAAGAACAGCACCACAGCTTCGGCAAGGACCTTACCGGCCAGACGTTTGCGCGGGATCTGTGAGGCAGGCGCAGGCCGGAGACCGGAAACAGGTCAAGGTCGAGCCCTTTTATGCCACCGGATCTCCGCCCTCACCGCGCCCGAACAGATGCGCTGCCGAGCGCCAGGCGTGGTGCGCCATCCGGTCGAGCCGGCGCACGGCATCGATCTCGGTAAAGGCATCGGCGGCGGTGAGATTTCCCGGGGTGACGGATGCGAGTGTCATGGCGCGGTGTTCCCGCTGCAACGCGTCGAGCGCCGTCGCCGCACGCTGCGCCTCGGCGAGTGCGGCTGCGATATCGGGCGAAACGGTCCAGGCGATCGGGGCTGCCCGGTCGCTCAGCGCCGATTCCGCGGTGATCGAGCCGCCGATCACCTCCGCCGCGCGCATGGCATTGAAGCAAAGTTCAGCCACGTTCCGGTCCGCCGACGTGCCGTTCGGCTCGGCCGCAGCCCCATGATCTGCCAGGGTTTCCACCAGGCGGGAAGCGTGGTCGAGTGCGTGTAGCGTGCTCGTCAGGCGGTGACGCTCGGCCTCCGTCTCCGGCGGCTCCGTCAGCTCCGAGAGAAAGTCCCTGATCTTTTCGAGCGCTACGGCGGCAGCCTGCGCGCTCTCGGGCTTCAAGCGCTCGCCCCCGGAAACCGCCGCGGAGACGTCGCCGGCCACCGTCTTCAGAACGGCGGCGACGACCCGCCGGGCGGTCTCGACCGCAACCACGGGATTTGCCAACGTGCTCGGATCGAGCGCGCGCTCGAGCGCCGTCTGCCGGGAAGGCAGCAGCCACTCGACCGCCCGCGTGAACCATCGCGTTGCCGGCAGCAGCACGGCAACGCCCACGACGTTATAGGCCGTGTGATAGGCGGCAAGCAGCGTCATGCCGTCGACGGAAGCCGAGAATGTTTTCATCAGCGCTACGGTAAACGGGAAGGCGGCGATCGCGATCAGTGCCGCAATCAGCTTGAAGAGCACATAGGCAAGCGCCAGGCGCTTGGCCGTCGTGCTGGCACCAATGGCAGCCAACGCCGAGCTCGTCGCGGTGCCGATGTTCTGGCCGATGATCAGCGCGGCCCCCTGCTCCAGCCCCACGGCACCGGCATAGAAGGCCGAAATGGTGACGGCGATGGCAGCCGTCGAGGATTGCATGACCGCGGTCATCGCAAGGCCGACGACGATCAGCGTCAGCAGGCCGACCGAGCCTGCCGCCCAGCCGACATCGGGCATCCCGAGCACGGCGGGCAAATCGGAGGGGTTGAGGCTTTCGGCAAGGCCGCCCATGCCCTGCTGCAGCGTCGTCAATCCATAGAGCACCAGCGCGAAACCGGCGAGCGCGCCGCCGGCCGCCGCAATCCTCCCGCCGCCGAGCAGCCTCATCGGCGCACCGAGGAAGATCAACGGTAGCGCATAGCTCGACAGCGAAACCCGAACCCCGATCAGCGCCACCAGCCAGCCCGTTCCGGTCGTGCCGACATTGGCGCCGAAGACGAGGCCGAGCCCCTGCGGAAAGGTCAGCAGGCCGGCGCTGACAAGCCCGATCGTCGTCATCGTCACCGCGCTCGACGATTGCACCAGCAGCGTTACCACCGCGCCCCAGAGCGCGCCCGAAAGCGGCGTCGCCGCCGCCTTGCCGAGCACGGTGCGCAGCGCCGATCCCGCCAGCGCCTTCAGGCCGTCGGTCATGACGGTCATGCCGAGCAGGAACAGCCCGACGCCGCCGAGAATGGCAATTGCAGTCGACATGCGCGCACCTCGCCTGCGAAGCGAACATGGCTTTGGCCATGGAATCCACAATGCAGCCGGAAATCGCGCGGAGGAAGTACGTAACCGTAACGCCGCGTATTCCCGGGCACGGCCGAGATTCATGCGCCCTGCGACAGCAGGGCGCGGCGCTCACGCCGGAGCCGAAGGAATACCCGGGAACCGGCGCGAAGATACCGCGCCGGCCCCTTCACTCGGATGCGGGTGCCAGTTTCCGGCTGATCGACGCGCCGGTGACGAGGCTGAACGCCC
Source organism: Ensifer sp. SSB1 (assembly GCF_016652895.1). NCBI lineage: Bacteria > Pseudomonadati > Pseudomonadota > Alphaproteobacteria > Hyphomicrobiales > Rhizobiaceae > Ensifer > Ensifer sp. SSB1. The sequence goes on along the minus strand of NZ_JAEPRP010000013.1, from coordinate 20,013 downwards.
CGCCGCAAAGCCGATAGAACCCATCCTGCGGCACCGGCAGCTCCAGCATTTCCCGCCTGGAGAGGCCGGCATAGACGCCGCGCAGCAGCCGGCCGAACAGCCCGTGGGAAATCGCAACCGTCGGCCGCCGGATATCGGCAAGCCAGCTTTTCGCCCGGGCGCAGGCGGCATCGAAACTTTCTCCGTCCGGCGTGCGGAAATACCAGTCGAAGATATCGGAGCCATCGAGTTTGCCCGGATACTCCATGTCGATCTCGAACATCGTCATGCCATCCCAGCATCCGACGGAAACCTCCATCAACCGCGCGTCCTCGCGGCTCGCAAGCGGCAGCACCCGCTGTACCCTTTCGGCAGTTTCGCGGGTCCGGCCGAGCGGGCTCACATGCATTTCGAAAGTTTGAGTCTCGCCTTCGATTTCCGCACGAAGGAGATTGGCGACGAAATCCGCCTGCTCGACGCCACGCGTCGTCAGCGGCGAATCCTGTTGCCCCTGGAAGCGGCCGAGCGTGTTCCAGACGGTTTCGCCGTGGCGCAGAAGATAGATCAAGAGCTGGCCTTCCTTCAAAATTTGTGGCTATCGGTTGCTGACGTTCGAACCGATGTTCGCAGATGCCTTGCCGCCGCAACGCGCCAAGGCCAGGGTCTCACCGTAGCGATTGCCGTCATCTTCAGCGCGACAGGTCCCAAACTCCACCTGATCGCGTTGACCGAAGGCCACTTCGATGGCAACCGCCGCCGCAGATTTGGGCTGCTCGATCACACACAGCACATAGTAGGTCACATCCGGAAGCGGATTGTTCATCGTGTCGGGAGCACATCGCGTAATGCATCCGATCGACTTCCCTTGCTCCTGCTTTCGATAAAGACGCGCCGAGTGTGGTTCGCGACAGGTAGTTGCTAACTTTGGCAATCTCGCGCTTCGATTGCATGGCTGTAGTTACCTTCAGGCCACGACAAGACGTACAGTATTTGCTTTATCTGGCGCGTGGCCAGAAACGCTCCGAATGTTCCGCATTGCTCCCCCACCAGTCCGCTCTCCTTCACGACATCAGCGTCGATGGGGTACTGAGAAGAGGCATGGAAAGTCAGGATTCTATGAGCGAACGTGACCGACCGCATTGTTACTCCGTCATACTCGCGGGGAAGCCCCTCATTCCATTCGGCGACTTGGGCTTGAGAGATCGGGCTTGCCGGGAGGCGCGATACGTTCAACGCCAGCGAAAGAGCATAAGCAGTTAGGAATACATACGGCCAACGGATGCCGAACCACCATCGGCCAATGACCGCTAGAAAAGCAGGAACTAGCATTTGTATTGCCAGCCATGGCAGCCAATCAGCGGTGTTCCAATAGAGTTCTCCCCAGGCTGCGCTCAATATGTCGATCATCATAACTCAGCGATTGTGAAAGCGGACGAAATGCTCGCGCCCGGCTTGCGAATCGCGCGCGCAGTTTTTGGTTGTATTTGTCTTGCTTGCAACGAGCAACGCGGCTAACGGGTCGTTCGCCTAATCCACCGGATCCAAAATATCAGGCGTATCGTTCTTCGGCGAGCCGACCTTGCTCCCGATCTTCCACATGGTCATCAGCTCAGGCGGAAACGGCTTCATCAGATCGGGCGCTTCCGGCTCGGGCGAAAGCCAGCGCTCATAATCGTCGGGGTTGAGGATCACCGGCATCCGGTCGTGGATGTCGGCCATCATGGCGTTGGCATCGGTGGTGACGATTGCGAAGGTGCGGATGTCCTCGTCGGTATCGGGGTTGCGCCAGCTCTCCCAGATGCCGGCAAGGCAGAAGGGCTCGCCCGTCTTCATGGCGATCGCATAGGGCTGCTTGTCCTTGCCGGTGCCGTGAATGTCCTTCCACTCGAAGAAGCCGTCGATCGGCACCAGGCAGCGCCGGCGCTGATAGCTCGATCGGAACTTGCTGGCGATCGTGTCGGAGCGCACATTGACGAGCGGCCGCCCCGCCTTCGGGTCCTTCGTCCAGCTCGGGATCAGCCCCCAGCGCGCCGAAACGAAGACCGGGCCGAAGAGATCGGGATCGCGGATCACGTCGCGGATGATGATCGGATAGATCAGCGTCGGCGCACCGTTATAGCGCGGAAACTGGTTGGCGATCGCTTCGACGCTGCCGCGTGCCGCGAAACCGAAGGCGCGCAACAGCCCCTCGAGATTGGTCTTCAGATAGACGCGTCCGCACATGATCGCCGCTCCCGCAACATGCAGATTTTCGCAGATACTACCCGATTTGCGAGTAAATATGCCGCAATTCTCGCGATCATATGAAACCAAGGGGGAGGCTTACGGCTGCTCTTCGCCCTCCTCCGGCCCCTTGGCGTAGTCGCAGATCGACGTCGAGTAGATCGTCTGGCCGTCGACTTCCCCCTTGGTGAGGCCAATCTCGAACTCGCCGAATTTCTCGTGGTTGTAGTAAACCGCCTGTCCGATGAACTCCGACAGCCGGCCACAATCGCCGTTGCCGGCTCCGGTATAGACCGCAATGGTCTTTCCCTCGAACGTGCCTTTCAGCACCGCCTTGATATCGATCTCGCCACGCGTCATGCGAAACGGCTGATCCGGCTCGTCGGGATTTGCAAATTCGACGCCGTAGGTCACCGTCCTCATTCGGCCCTTGATGACCAGATCCGCCTGCTGGAACTTTTCGGCAGCGGTTTTTTCCGGCTTTCCAAGCTCTCTGTGCCCGCAAGTGCAGGCGGACGCTTCAGGCGCCATCAGCATGACGAAAACCGGGGCGGCGACGAGAACCGCAGCACGAATTGAAATCACGGAAATCTCCCTTGAACGCCCCCGCGACATGACGGGGAACAAGGATATCCATGATTGCAGATCGTGGAAAAATGTGGGCAGAAGTTGCGGCAACGAAAGGCCCGGCGGCACCGGATCGGCCAGCGCCCGCGGTGGCTCCGACAGATAGGGAGCCCGCCTCGCAGGAGGAAGCGGGCTTCTGTTCTCGACGTTACTTCACCTCCTCGAAATCCGCCGGCTTCCAGCTGCCGTCGAAGGCAGGGCCATCCGGTCCATAGATTCGGATATAGGCAAACCAGCCGCGACCGGGCACGGTCTTGATCCAGCGGTTCTCGGCGTCCTTGGGCGCCTGAGGACCGAAATAGAGATCGACCGGTTCGGTCCCCTTCACGTCCTTCAGCTCGAACAGCGAGCGCAGCGCCGCCTTGTCCTGGTCGGTCTGCACCTCCGAGCGCGTCTGGGCGTCATAGGCGGTAACGGACCAGAAGAGCTTGCCCGGCACCGGCTGCGGGATCGAGAGCCTGCAGGTCCGCGTCGTCATAGGCCCTGGCGCTTGTCTCGGCCGTCGGGAACCCCTGCTCGAAGGTGTAGCCGGATGTCCCGTTCGCCCATGCAGGCGCGCCCTGGATCAGGCTGACGGATGCCAAGGCGGCGAGGATGAACATGGTCTTGGCTTTAGAATGCGCCACGATGGCCTCCATTGCGTTCATTGGATATCGGCATTGTCGTCACTGCCACCTTCATGGCATCTTCTCGACGTCCGGCAGCTTCCACGTCTTCTCGAACAGCGGCTTTTCCGGACCGTAGAGCCGGAAGAGCAGTTCGAACTTGCGGGCGGGATCGACCGGCACCCAGTTCGCCTCCTTGCCGTCAGGCGCATTGGCGCCGAAATAGACATCCACCGAGCCATCGGCGTTCTTCTCTACGCCCTTTCCGATCGAGGCGACGCTGGCCTTCGCCATGTTGCGGATCAGCGCATGTGTCTCGCGATCATAGGCCGTCACCGACCAATATTGCTTGACCGGAGCATCCTTCGGCACCACGAGCTTGTAGCTGGCGGCGCCATCGAAAGCGTTGCCGTCCTTGTCCCTGTTGGTCATCAGATAGAATTGCGCCGTGCCGATGTGTTTGATGCCGGTGAAGCCGAGCGTGTAGGTCACGCCGCGGGCATCGACCGGATAGCTGTTCTGGTCCGTATAGGCGTCCGATGCGGCGGCGACCATGTCCGGCAGGCCGGCCGGAAACCAGCGAATGCCCTCGTTGATCACAGGGAAGCCGGCGTCATAGCGCGCGGAAAGCTCGGCCTTGGCTTCGGCCGCCGCGGCGTCGAGCAGCCCCTTCGTCTCGGCGCTTGGCTTGTAGGGTTTGCCCTTCTCGATCCCGAGCGACTTCAAATGATCGATCATGATCCGGTCACGGTTGAGCCATGGCTCGGTCTGCACGACGCGGTCGAGGTTTTCAAAGAAGCTTGCGTCAAAGCGGATGGTGCTGTCGAACAGCACGTCATAGGCGTCGGTAAAGGTCGTCGCCGGCGGCTTGGAAGCCTCCGACATCCGGTAGATCTTGACCGTCTTGCCATAGGCGACCGACTTTTCGATATCGGCGTCGGCATGGCTCTTGAGATTGGAGCGCAGCAGCGCAAAGCCGGTGAAGGTGTCCGAGCGGAGCGGGATGAAGCCTTCCGGCACCTCGCCCATATAGTCCGGCGGCAGGATCAGGTACTTGCCGCCCTTGCCCTTGTCCGCCCCTTCCGGCCCGGCGTCCTCCAGCGGCATCTGCCAGGCGTTGACGATGTTGCCGGCGATCGATCCGCCTTCGGCCGGCGGGATCTCGATGATGATGGGTCCGTCCGTCACATTCCAGAAGGACATGAAATAGATCGAATCCGGATTGGGGGTCAGCGTCTGGTTCTTCCAGTTCACCGGGCGCGACCAGTAGATGATCTCGTTGGCCTTGGCCTTCGTCTTCGAAAGCATCTCCTGCAGCATCAGGTCGGCGTTGACCGCCGGCATGCCCCAGATAACGGCGTCCGTCGCCCGGCGTTCGATGGCGCGGCGCTGGAGGTCTTCAGGTAATAGGTCCTGTGCCGATACGCTGACCGTCCCGGCAAGGAGCGCAAGCGCTGTAAAGGCAACCCGAAGCATGTGGATCCTCACTTTCGACGTTTGAAAGCCTGGGCACCAAGCCGTGAAGCGCGTGGCCCCGCTCCGACAAGATCTGCTGTCACCAAGTAGAGCCCTCCGGCGCGAGGGGAAGTACGTAACAGTTACCGCCGCGGCGAATCCGCCACCGGAACGCCATCACGTCCACGCCTTTCAGTCCCGGGGCTTGACATCGGAAATAATTAGGTAGATCGGTCTACCTAGAAGACTGGAGAAAGCGATGAGCGAGAAAGCGCCGGCACGCGAGCGCCTGCTGAAGGCAGCAGCCGAACTGTTCTATCGGGATGGGGTCGGCGCGACGGGTATCGATGCGATCACCGCCCATGCGGGCGTCGCCAAGATGAGCCTCTACAACAACTTCTCGTCCAAGACCGATCTGGTGAACGCCTATATCGAGGCACGCCACCGGGAATGGCAGGACCTTTACCGCGAGCGCCTGGCCCATGCGGCAACGCCGCGAGAGCGAGTTCTGGCGATCTTCGACAGCTATGTCGACCACGCCGAAATGGCCTACTCCTGGGGCTTTCGCGGCTGCGGGCTCTTGAATGCCGCAGCCGAGCTTTCCGTCGGCGATCCCGCCCGCGAGATCGTCGCCTCGCAGAAGGACGAGGTGGAAATGCTGTTCAAACAATATCTCCGGGAAATACGGCCCGAGGCGGGCACCGCCATCGACGAGACTGCGGAGCATCTCTCCTTTTTGCTCGAAGGCGCCATGTCGCGCGCCGGGCTCGACGGTCATGACGCCCGGCTGAAGACCGCGCGCAGGATCGCCATCTCGATCATGGACCAGCTATGACCTCCAGGACTTCCGCTTCTTTCGTCGGCTTCGCCTGCGTGCTGACCGCTTCCGCCCTTTGGGGCACCACCGGCACCACCGCCACCTTTGCCAGAGGTGTCAGCCCGCTCGGCATCGGCGCCGTCGCCATGGGCCTTGGCGGCCTGCTCTTGGCGCTGACGGCGCTGCACTCGATCGTGAAAGGCCGGGCAAAGATTGCGGCGCAATGGCCGATGCTCGCCCTCGGCTCGCTGTCGGTCGCGATCTATCCGCTCGCCTTCTACTCCTCCATGCACCTGGCCGGCGTCGCCATCGGCACCGTCATCTCCATCGGCTCGGCGCCGCTTGCAGCCTCCGTGATCGAGCGGATCTTCGACGGACACAAGCTGACGACCCGCTGGCTGCTCGGCGCTGCCGCTGGCCTCTCGGGCGCTGTGCTTCTCGTCCTGTCGGAAGGCCACGGCGGCGCAGGTGCTGCCGACGCGCCGACCGTGCTCTACGGCATCCTGCTCGGCCTCGTCTCCGGCCTGCTCTATGCGCTCTATTCCTGGGTGGCGCGGCGGCTGATGCAGGCGGGCATCCCGCCACGCGCCGCCATGGGCTCGATCTTCGGCGTCGGCGGCACCCTGCTCCTGCCGGTGCTCGCCGTCACCGGCGCGCCGCTTTTAGCGTCGTGGACCAACGTCGCCGTCGGCATCTACATGGCGCTGGTGCCGGTGCTTATCGCCTATGTGCTCTTCGCCTATGGCCTCGCCCGCGTGTCGGCCACCATGGCCACCACGCTGTCGCTGCTCGAACCTGTCATTGCCGCCGTGCTTGCCGTCGTCATCGTCGGCGAGCGGCTGCCGGCCGAGGGCTGGGCGGGCATCGGGCTCATCGTCGGCTCGCTCTTCATCCTCACCCTGCCGATACCGGGCGGCCGCCGCCGAACCAGGTCCCGGCCATCCGCCGCCGTGATCGACACGGCCCTCCCCACCCGCTGACACCGGAACCCTTGATATGAGCGACGTTGCCGCGCTGCCTTCCCGCGGGTCAAACCGAGTGTGGCCAATCCTCATCCTGGTCCTGCTCGAGGCAGCGCTGGTGGTCTCCTGGAGCGCCGGTTTCGTCGGCATCCGCTTTGCCATCGACCACGCGCCGCTGTTCCTGATCCTCCTCTGGCGCAGCCTCGTCTCCGGCCTGGTGCTACTGCCTTTCGCGCTGACGATGGGACCGAAGATCCGCATGAAGGATGCCGTGCCGCAGATGCTTTTCGGTGCGCTCGCCATGTCCGGTTATCTCGCCGGTTTCGCGCTGGCGATCTCCTATGGCGTGCCCACCGGCCTCGTGGCGCTGATCACCGACATGCTGCCGCTTGCCGTCGCCATTCTCTCCTGGCCGGTCCTCGGCCAGGCGCTCACCGCCCGCCAGTGGCTCGGCTCCTTCATCGGGCTGACCGGTGTCCTGATCGCCTCCGGCTGGTCGCTCGATATCGGCGACGTGCCGCTCTGGGCCTATGGCCTGCCCGTTCTCGGCACCCTGTCGCTGGCGCTGGCGACCCTCCTGCAGAAGCGCAGCCCGGCGGGCGCCATGCCGGTGCACCAGAGCCTCTGCATCCAGTGCCTTTCGGCGGCAGCCATCTTCGCGCTCTTTGCCTGGCATGAAGGCAGCGTTCTGCCGGTTCTCGATCCGGGCTTTGTCGGTGGCATCCTCTGGCTGGTCTTCGTCGCCACCTTCGGCGCCTGGAGCCTCTATTACCTGGCGCTGAAGAAATCCTCGCCCGCCCGCGTCACCGCAATTTTGTATCTCAGCCCGCCGGTGACGATGATCTGGGCCTTCGTCATGTTCGGCGAGCCCCTCTCCTGGGCCATGGCCGCCGGCCTCGTCGTCTCGCTGGTCGGCATCGTCATCGTAGCACGGGGCCAGAGTCCGACGCACGCCTAAGAAAGCCACCCAGTGACGGATTGCATCTTGCAGTGGTGTCTGCGACAGCTTCGCTGAGACCACTTGGGGGCATCGGTCATGAGCTTTTCCGAAATCGAACCACGTCACGTGCTCTGCCTGCTCGGCGGAGAACGCCCTTTCTCCGAACTCTGTGAAATGATCCAGTCGGCGATCGACCGTTTCGCCCCCGGCTTCGAGATCGACTACACCTTTTCCGAGGCCGCGCCGGACGACCGCATGCCGATGTCCTTCGATGTCTGCTGGGATCGCGTGCGGAAGGGCGCCTGGACCGACGCCGATGAAGAGGCCGTCAGCGACCATCGCTCGGTCATCTATGTGCTCGGCCCGCCGATGACGGCGACGGATGCGGTGAAAACCTCCGCCACAGCGCTGCGGCTGGTGGTTCATAGCCTCGAAAACGGTATCGCCGCCGCCAAGGGCGAGAGCGCCGGTGTCGCGCATGGCGTCGCCAGATGGAGAGAGCTTGCCCGCGACGCGGAAGGCCAGACGGGCGCCGCCCTTGCCCGCCCCTGCCGCCTCGCCTTTGCCAAGCGGCCGATCGGCACGACGGAACATCTCTACAGCATCGGCTTCCACCTGAACGGCATACCCGATGTCTACGTGCCAAGAAGCGTCTCCGACGACGAACTGTTGCTGAGCGCGATCATCGACACCGTTGCCGAGGAACTCTTCAGCGGCGGCATCGAGACGGTGCTCGCCCGCCGCGGCGCCAAATTGCTGCCCGTCGACGGCTACGACGAGGACGATTTCAAGTACAATCCCTACGGCGCCATCCATTTGGCGTCATAGCCAGGACGGCGGACCGCCCCCATCCCTGTGTCACGGGGATCCAGCAGCGCCGTGCCCGCAGTGCGAAAGAGCCTTTTCAGCCCAAGGGCTTGGGCTGGCTGGATTCCTGTGACAGGCACAGGAATGAGGGAGGCCTTGTTGGCGTCTGTATCATCCATCGCCTCCCCAGCAGTTTGGCACGAGGCCAGCCACGACCACCCTCATCTCTGTGCCTGTCACAGAGATCCAGCAGCCGCGCGTCCGCGCGGCGCAATATGCGATCCCGGCGCGACGCCGTCCGGCTTCGTGAGAAGAGTCCCTCGCGCCTCTGACAGCTTGCCACACCGCGTGACCAGCCGGGTTTCAAAACCCGCCTGCCCCACCGCCCGTCACGCCCCCTTGCATCGCACCTCGATTCGTAATAATTGAAGTTACATGAAAAAAGACAGTCGCCTTTCCTCCGTCCTGCACGCGCTCCTGCACATGGCCGAGCGCGGCGAACCCTTGACCTCGGACGAGCTTGCCATGTGCATGCGCACCAATCCGGTCGTCGTTCGTCGCACCATGGGCTTCCTGCGCGATGCCGGCATCGTTTCCTCCGCCCGCGGCCATGCGGGCGGCTGGGCGATCACCGCCGATCTCAAGACCGTGACGCTTCGGCAATTGCACGAAACACTCGGCGAGCCCGCGATCTTTGCCATCGGCAACCGGCAGGAAATGCCGGAATGTCTCGTCGAGCAGGCGGTCAATGCAGCGCTCGACACCGCCTTTGCCGAGGCCGAGGCCCTGCTGCTCGACCGCTTCGCCCACGTGACGCTCGCCGACCTCGCCGAGGACTTTGCCCGGCGGCACCGGCTCCGATCGCACTGACAGCAGCCGATCGATCCGTCCTGACGTGATCGATCCCGACACATCCGGTTATCCCGGGACCGCTTAGATCGCGGTTTTCCGGCCGGAACCCTATTGCCCAAAGCCCGGGTCGACGCACTGGTTCAAGAAACCGGTGGGCTGGCCTGCGCCCAACCGAAAGGAAGACCCATGCAACAGGACGTCATCATCATCGGCGGCAGCTATGCCGGCATGGCCGCCGCCCTCCAGCTTTTGCGCGCCCGCCGGCGCGTGACGATCATCGACGAGGGCATTCGCCGCAACCGCTTCGCCAGCCATTCCCATGGCTTCCTCGGCCAGGACGGCATCGCCCCCGGCGAGATCGCCGCGAGCGCCCGCAAACAATTGCTCGCCTACCCCACGCTCACCTGGATCGACCGTCGCGCCGTGACGGCGAGCGGCAAGCAGGATGCCTTCGTCGTCACCACAGCCGATGGCGCATCCTTCGAGGGCCGGCGCCTGCTCTTCGCAACAGGCGTCAAGGACGGCCTGCCGGAGATCGAGGGGCTGGCGGAACGCTGGGGCAAGAGCGCCTTCCATTGCCCCTATTGCCACGGCTACGAGCTGCACCAGGGCGAGATCGCCGTCATTGCCGCAAGCCCGATGTCGATCCATCAGGCCCAGCTCATTCCCGAATGGGGCAAGGTGACCTTCTTCACCAATGGTGCGATTACGCTCGATGCCGAAGGCCGTGCCGATCTCGTCAAGCGTGGCGTCACCATCGACGAGACGCCGGTCGCGCGCCTTGAGGGCCATGCCGACGTGGTGCTCACGGACGGCCGCCGCCTGCCGTTCGCAGGCCTCTTCGTCGCCACCCGCACCACGCCCGCAAGCGACATCGCCGAACGCTTCGGCTGCGAGATCGAGGAGACGCCGATGGGCTTGCAGATCCGGGCTACGGCCGCGAAGGAAACCACCATTCCCGGCGCCTATGCCTGCGGCGACGTCGGGCGCGTTCCCCACTCCGTCTCGCTCGCGGTCGGCGACGGCGCCTGGGCGGGCGCGCAACTGCACCGCTCGCTGGTGTTCGGATAAGCGCGCACCCGCATTGCGGGCGCCCCCTGTGAAGACAAAAAGGAAGACCGAACGGACGCACTCGCTTTGCGCCGTTCGGCTCCCGGCCTTGTCAAATCGGCGCCCCCCGTGCTTCGTTCGCTTCAAACCTGAGTTTGGAGTCCGCATCGATGCCCCTTGCCCTTACCTGCTTTCAGGGTCGCGCCGGCGATCACAATGACCTCGGCATTCCCGGCGCGAAGTCCGTTGCCGCCCATCTCGCCCGAAAACTCGGCCTCGAAGCCGTCACGATCGGTGAACCGGAACCGGCGATGAACGGCCACTGGACGGTGGAGCTCGAAGCCGCGATGCCGGCGCTCAGGCGCATGCAAGATCGCTTCGACGCGGTTTACGCCGAAGGCTCGTTTTCGCTTGCCGCGACCAGCCGTTGCGCCGTCTCGCTGGCAACGCTGCCAGCCGTCGCCAGGCACCACGCGGATGCGGTCGTCGTCTGGTTCGACGCGCATGGCGACCTCAACACACCAGAGGCAAGCAGCACCGGCTATCTCGGCGGGCTGGCGCTGTCAGGGCCCTGCGGCCTCTGGCAGTCCGGCCTCGGCGACGGGCTCTCGCTCGAAAACGTCGTGCTCGTCGGCCAGCGCGACCTCGATCCCTTCGAGGCCGAACTCATCGAGACGAAGCGCATTCCGCATATCCGCCCCGGTGCCGACCTCGCGCAAAGGCTGGCGGAGGCCATCGCCGGCCGACCGGTCTATATCCACCTCGACTGCGACGTGCTCACCCCCGGCATCGTCCCCACCGACTACCAGCATGAAAACGGACTGTCGCTCGATGAGCTACGCGCGGCTTGCGGTATCCTTGCCAGGAGCAAGGTCGTCGGGCTGGAGATCGCCGAGTTCCAGAACGCCTGGTCCGAGGGCGGTGACCCGGTTTCGCCCGAACCGCTGATCGATGCGCTGGAACCGCTTCTCAAGAAACTTGGCCGCTGACGCTAAAGCCGCGCCGCATTGCGCAAAGGCGGTTTGGGCGTAGCATGATCCTCCCGCTTGCGCTTGGGTCACGGCTGCGATGGTACTCAGATCGGTCCTTATTGCCTGCGCCTTGTTGCTTTGCGGAAGCGCCTCCGCCGAGCCGCTCAGGGTCGACCTCGAACTGGTACTCGCCGTCGACGTCTCCTACTCCATGGAGCTTGAGGAGCAGCGGATCCAGCGGCAGGGCTATGTCGCCGCCTTTCTGGAGCCCGCGCTGATCGAGGCCGTCGCGAACGGCCCGCTCGGGCGCATCGCCGTCACCTACGTCGAATGGGGCGGCGCAGCGGTACAGGTCACGCCCTGGACGCTGATCGATGGTCGCGGCACGGCAGCGCAATATTCCGAGCTTCTCAGCCGGCAACCGATCCGGAGGATCGCCTTCACCTCGATTTCCAACACGCTTGCCTTCACCCGACGGCTGTTCGATCTCAGCCCCTTCGAAGGCAGCCGCCGGGTCATCGATATCTCCGGCGACGGCCCCAACAATTCCGGTGTGCCCGCCCCCGTCGCCCGCAATTCCACCGTCGCCCGTGGCATCACCATCGATGGCTTGCCGATCATGCTGAAGACGCAGCAACCCGATAGCGCCTCGATCCCGGACCTCGACGCCTACTACCGCGAATGTGTGATCGGCGGCGACGGCGCCTTTCTCGTGAAGGTGACGGACAGCAGCGAGTTCGCCAAGGCGATCCTGCGCAAACTCGTCACGGAGATCTCCGGCCAGGAAGTGAGCCGCCTGGATACGGCGCCAGTGCGGCCGGCCCAATACGGCAAGGACTACAATTGCTTCATCGGCGAGGAGATGCAGGAGCGCATGATCGGACGTTAGACCGGCACACCGCCCCATCCACAGCCAGGAACGCGCAATTGCTTGACTCTAGTTAGGCGCCTTATTATCTGTCGCCTTATGACAATGCTGGAACAGAAACACCGGGCCCTGCTGCAGGAAGCCGAGCGTCGGGCGGTCGCCGAGACCGGCAACATGCGCGCCTGCTTCGAACTGCTGGCGCTTACCGGCGCGATCGATCGGGACTGCGCCGCAAGACTGGCACCCCACCGGCTTTCGGAAGGCAAGTTCGTTATCCTCTTCCTGCTCAACGATCAACCCGCGGGCCTGTCTCCGCACGAGCTTGCCGACCGGGCCGGCGTGACGCGCGCCACCATCACCGGGCTCATCGACGGTCTGGAGCGCGACGGCTTCGTCGAGCGCCGCTCCGGCCTTGATGACCGGCGCAAGATCGCGGTCGTACTGACCGAAACCGGCCGCAAGACCGCAGGCAACCTGCTCGGTGAACACAGCACCTGGATCGCCTCGCTCTTCGCCGGCTTCAGCGTCGAAGAGCACCAGACGTTCCACAGGCTGCTGCAGCGCATCTGGAATAATCTCGAGACCACGGCGTCGCAGGCCACATCGGAAACGCAGCCGTGACCGAGAACCAGACCAAAGCACGCGGCGTCGCCAGCATTGGCGCCGAGCGCCTGGCGCAACTGAACGCCGGCGCTGAAGCTGCGACCCTGACCGAATGCCTCGCCGTCGATTTTGCAGCACTCATGGCCAGCATCCTGCCCGGCATCGGCGACGATGCCCTTGCCGAGATGAGAGCGGCCGCCTCGACCGGCATTTCCCGGCGCATGCCGCTCGCCGCAAAGCTGATCGCGGAAAGCCTCGGTCCTTCTGCGCTGCAAGAGCTCGCGCATCATTCCTCGGACACGGCGCGGGGCTGGGCCTGTTTCATGGTCGCGGCCGTGGATGACATGTCCCTCGCCGAGCGGCTGACCGCGATCCGACCTCTCGCCGACGACAGCCATTTCGGTGTGCGCGAATGGGCCTGGATCGCCGTCCGCCCGCATCTCGCCGCAAATCTGGATCAAGCGATCGCCCTGCTGGCGGCCGGCTGGACATCCGATCCATCCGAGCGCATCCGCCGTTTCGCCTCGGAATCAATCCGCCCGCGCGGCGTCTGGTGCGCCCATATCGCAGCGCTCAGGAAGGAGCCCGAACGCGCGTTTTGCGTACTGGAGCCGTTGCGCGCCGATCTCTCCCCTTATGTGCAGGATTCGGTCGGCAACTGGCTGAACGATGCGGCCAAGGATCGGCCCGAGTGGGTCCAAGCGCTCTGCGCGCGCTGGTCCGCTGAAAGCTCGGGACCGGCGACGACGCGCATCTGCCGCCGCGCGCTTCGATCCATCGCCACGAAATCCAGTTCCGGAAACGCTTGAGGGCGCCCGGAATTGCATACCCTCAGACTGACAAGAAGAAAGCAGACCATGCCTCACTACCTGACCGAACTTTACAGCGCCAAGCCGGCGTGGCTCGCCCTTCCCCACCAGGGACGCCAGCAGTTCCTGACCGCGATCGGCTCCGCCATGCCGGCTCTCTCGGCACTCGGCGTCGAGCTCATCACCTTCGGCAAGGTCGACCAATCGAAGCTGCATGCGGCCTCGCAGACCTTCTTCGCCGTCTGGCGCTGCCCGGATGCATCGGCGCTCGAAGCCCTCGTCGCCGGCATCGCCCAATCCGGCTGGCACGAATATTTCGACACCATCAACGCCGGCGGCAAGGGCACCGACTTTGCCGGCCACCTGACGCAGCTCGGCGAAGCCGCTTGAGCCGCCAATGCCAAATCGGCCCCCTCAAGTCGCGTTCGGCTCGAGGGGGCTGTAGAACACGATCTCCGGATCGTTCTCGTCAAGATTGTCGATATAGCCGCTGGGCCGGAATCCGGCCTTGACCAAGAGGTCCTGCATCGGGCGGTTCGACATGTTGGTCGAGCTGAAGAGCTTCGCCCCCGAGGACATCGCCTGGAAATGCGCGATCAGCGCCGCACTGAGGCCACGCCGGCGCCAGGACGCACCGACCATCAGCATCTCGATGAAGGCATGACCAAAAAAGTGGTGGGCCAGCACGACATAGGCCGCCACTTCGCCATCGATCTCGACCAGATGGCAGCAGCCCTGCCCGATCCAGCCGGCGATGTCGGCCGATCGCCTCGGATCGCCCGCTGCAACGGTGTCGATCGCGCAGAGCGCCGGATGGTCGTCCTTGACCGCAGGTCGAATGCGCATGGTCAGCTCCCGCAAATTTCGCGGGAAACTAGTCCGGCAAGCGGCGCTGTGCAACCACTGCGTACAGTCAATCCCCGCCGCCAGCGCAAGCCGGCGGCGGGGTTTTCTCATCAGCGCGGAGCCAGGCTCTCCAGTTCGTTGAGCTTCTTCAGCGCCGCCTGTTGCTGCAGCCAGCCGTAGTTGATGCCGCTGGCATTCAGCGTGCTGCCGGACTGGTACGGATAGTCGTTGAAGTCCGCGAAGAACTCCTTGATCTTGCCCTGGATCGGCACCAGCAGCCACATGTTGCGGGCGAGGAACTCGATCGCCCCGCCGCCGTCTTCCATGCCGCGCTCGTAGGGGTCCATGCGCAGGTTGGCGATGACGGCCCAGCTCGGCACCTCACGGGTGGCGGTGGCGATGTTGCCGTGGCTCGCCTGGGCAAAGCTCAGCTTCCAGTCGTTCCAGCGGATAGCGTTGAGGTTGCCGCCCTGGTCGAAGTAGTAGACCGAGTCACGCGGCGGCTCCTTCGCCTCGCCCTTCAACAGCCCCGTCAGGTCGTAGCCGTCGAGATGCACCTTGAAGGTCTTCGAGGTGCCCTTGAAGCCCTTCTTCATCTCTTCCTTGACGTCTCCGATACCGGCAGCCGTCGCGAAAGTCGGCAGCCAGTCCATCAGCGTAACAGGGTCGTTGATCTGCGTGCCCGGCTTCACCACGCCCGGCCAGCGCACCATCATCGGAATGCGGAAGCCGCCTTCCCAGGTCGTGCCCTTTTCGCCATGGAACATCGTCTGCGCGCCGTCCGGCCACAGCGCCAGTTCGGCACCGTTGTCGGTGGTGTAGAGCACGATGGTGTTGTCGGCGATGCCGAGTTCGTCGAGCTGCTGCAGGAGTTGGCCGACATGGCCGTCATGCTCCACCATGCCGTCGGCATGGATGCCCTTGCCGGTCTTGCCAAGCGAGTCCGGCTTCAAGTGGGTGAAGACGTGCATGCGGGTCGAGTTGAACCAGCAGAAGAACGGCTTGTCGGCCTTCACCTGCCGGTCGATGTAGTCCTTGGCGGCTGTCAGGAACTCCTCGTCGATCGTTTCCATGCGCTTGGTGTTGAGCGCGCCGGTGTCCTCGATCTTGCCGTCGGCGCTGGACTTGATGACACCACGCGGACCGAACTTCTTCTTGAACTCCGGATCCTTCGGATAGAAGTAGCCTTCCGGCTCTTCCTCGGCGTTCAGGTGGTAGAGGTTGCCGAAGAACTCGTCGAAGCCGTGGGCGGTCGGCAGGTGCTCGTCACGGTCGCCCAGGTGGTTCTTGCCGAACTGGCCGGTCGAATAGCCCTTGGTCTTGAGCACGTCGGCAATCGTCGGCATCCAGTCCTGGATGCCATGCGGGTCACCCGGCATGCCGATGGTGAGCAGGCCGGTACGGAACGGCTCCTGGCCCAGGATGAACGACGCCCGCCCCGCCGTGCAGCTGTTCTGGCCGTAGCTGTCGGTGAAGATCGCGCCTTCCTTGGCGATCCGGTCGATATTGGGCGTGCGGTAGCCCATCAGCCCCATCGTATAGGCGCTGATCTGGGGAATGCCGATATCGTCGCCGAAGATGACGAGGATGTTCGGCGGCTTGCCGCTGGAGGAGGAAGATTGCTGTGCCCTGGCCGGGCTGACCGAAGCGCCGGAGGCAACCAGCGAGGCGGCTGCGAAGATGGTGCCGCTCAAGAGCAGGTCTCGGCGACTGACATCCGTTACCCCGCAACCATTGTCGGCCGTCGCGGAACTGGCCTTACCGTCATGCGCGCTCATCGCTTTCTCCTTGGCTCAAGTCGATGGGGTGAAATGCACTGCGATTTCCGGTTGAACGGGATGATGCGCCTCAACGATGACGGGGCAAGTACGTAACAGTTACGAAACGGGACGCCTGGCGTGCGGCTCTGCCTGCTTCGCCGGCGCAAGTATTCCGTGGATGAAGCGGGAGCGATCAGGCGGTTGCCATCCACAATCGCTTCCACGTATCAGGCGGTTGCCATTAGTATCGCGGCGAACTGCCAGCGCTTTGAAAACGGGGAGCGACAAAAAAGGGCCGCATGAAATCGACCAAGAAAGACAGCCCACCCAAGCCCGCCAAGGCCGGAACGATCTTGCAGCAACTGGCTAGATCGCCCGAAAAGCTGTTTTCGGGGTCATTTCGCCAGCAATATGCAGCCCTGTGTTTCCGCCGCGTCAAAGAGAGCCGTGACATTGAGATCCTGGTAGTCACGTCGCGCGAGAGCGGCCGCTGGGTCATTCCCAAGGGCTGGCCGATGAAACGAAAGAAACCGTTCGAGGCCGCAGCGATCGAGGCCTGGCAGGAAGCGGGCGTACGCGGCAAGGTCAGGAAGAAGCCGGTCGGCAGCTACACCTATCTGAAAGCGCTCGACGATGGCGACGTGGTGCCCTGCGTGGTCGATATCTTCCAGATCGAAGTCAACGAAATCAGCGACGACTTCAAGGAGCGCGGCGAGCGCATTCTCGCCTGGGTCAGCCCCGACGAGGCGGCGCGTCGCGTGCGCGAGATCGAGCTGAAATCGCTGCTGGTCGAGTTCACGCCGCGCTGAGTGCTGGCGCGGTGTCGCGTCTTGCTCCATGCGCATTGAAGACAGATTGCCGCAATCGGCGGCTCGGCCTTTGGCTGCGGCGGCACCAGCGCTTATATGAGGCCGGCAAAGCCGAGTGGCCCAAACCAGGAACCCATGCCGGGGTAAAGAGATGAACGACGAATTGCAGGGCCGCGCCGCCCATGTCGCGGCGATCCGCGATCGGGCGGAAGCCGAAATGAAGGCGATCGGCGTCGATGACGCCTTCATCAGCCATCTGGTCGATACGTTCTACGGTCGGGTGCTCGCCCATCCGGAGCTCGGCCCGGTCTTCGACGCGCGCCTTTCCGGGCGCTGGCCCGAGCACATGGAAAAGATGAAGAGCTTCTGGTCGGCCGTCGCCTTCCGCAACGGCGCCTATGGCGGCAAGCCGGTTCAGGCTCATGTCGGCGTTGCCAACATGACGCCCGATCTCTTTCCGAAATGGCTGGCGCTTTTCTCAACGACGCTCGACGACATCGCCCCCAATCAGGAGGCAAAGGCCTGGTTCATGGCCACGGCCGAGCGCATCGCCCGCAGCCTGACACTGTCCCTCTTCTACAATCCCGCGCTCGACGACCCCGCGCTGAAACGCGGGTGAAGCGCCAGCGTAAGGGCCGCGGGCCTTCAGAGCGAGCGGCCCTCGATCAGGATTTCCTCGGCCTCGTCGAACGACATCGAAAAGACCCGCTTGCCCAGTTCGAAACTGAAGCCGCCTCGCGCAAAGGCGGAGAGCTCCTTTGCCGAGCGCTTCTCGTCGAGATCGACCTTGCGGAACGGACCGAAGGCGCGCTTTCTTGCAAGCACCACGGCGGCGTAGAGATCGTCGGCCTCTGCGATCGCGGCGGCGACATCGCCCTTGGCTACGCCCTTCTGCGATAGTTTCTGCGCGATCGCGCGCTTGGATTTTCCGCCCCGCATGCCCGACCGGGTCTTGACCTCGGCATAGGCGGCATCGTTGAGCGCTCCGTTGTCATAGCCGAAGGTCACGGCGGCAGCGGCGAGCAGCTCCACCTGGGTGACGCTGATATCCTCGAACTTCTCCCGCGCCTTGCGGGCGATCGCGTCGAACAGCTGCTTCTCCGTCAGCATCTGGCGATGAAGGCGATAGGCAGCGGAATTGCGCGCCCAGGCATACATGCGCGGCGTCGGCTGATCCGATTGATCCGTCTCGTCTTCCAGGTCCAAATCCGTCTCGTCCCTCGCCCAATCAAGGAAGGTCGCATTGAAGGGGAGAAATGACCTGACTCCCTGAAGCAAGGCAATTGCGCGGGAGGGCCCGTGCCCCACTTTTCCCGGATTGTTTCGGCCGCGAGCCGCGGCAGCAACGTCAGCCGGCCATTTCCGAGGCCGGCGCCGCCTTTGCCCGCCCCACTTCCGAAAGCAGCCAGTCGCTGAAGGCCATGATCCGCGGATCCTGGCTCGCGCTTTCGGGATAGACCAGGTGATAGGCATAGTCCCCGCCAAGGCTGACGCCGATGTCGAACAGCCGCACCAGACGGCCCTCCGCCAGTTCGTTCTTGATCATCGCCAGGTCGACGAGCCCGACGGCACCGCCGTCGATCACCGCCTCCACCACATGGCTCGTGTCGGAAAAGGCGACGCATCGGCTGTCGTCGAAATCGTCGATGCCGGCTGCCGCCATCCACATGCGCCAGTTCGGCCAGAGCATGCCTTCGGTGTAGCACTCGACGTGCGAGAGCGTATGGCCGAAGAGATCGCGCGGGTTCTTCGGTTCGCTGCCGGCGGAAATCAGCTTTGGGCTGCAAACCGGCGCAATCACCGCCTCGAACAGCCGCTCCGCCCGCATCTGCGCATAGCGGCCGGAACCGAAGCGGATGGCGATGTCGACATCTTCGGTTTCAAGGTCCCTCACCTCGTCGTTGATGTCGAAAGTCAGCTCGATCGCCGGGTGGGCGGCGCGGAACTGCGACAGCCGCGGCAGCAGCCAGTTGGTGGCAAAACGTGGGCTGAGCGACAGGCGCAGCTGCCGGGCGCCACGCGCCATCCTGCGGGCGCGGCCGACTGCCCCCTGCAAGGTCTCGAGCGCCTGGACGGCCGCTTCGAACACGACCGCGCCAGCCGGTGTCAACTGGATGCTGCGGCTGGTGCGCGTGAACAGCACGAGGCCAAGCTGATCCTCGATTTCCTTGATCTGGTAGCTGACGGCCGCCGGCGTCAGCCCCACCTCGTCGGCCGCGCGGGTGAAGTTCAGATGGCGGCCGGCCGCCTCGAATGTCCTCAGCGCGCGCGTCCCTGGCAGCATTCGGCTCATGGAGATCTTCAAGCCTAGTTTAACGATCAATCGAGAACTACTTGTTTTTCATAGTTTGATCAATCGGGGAAGATCTGACGCATTGATGATCCGGGTGATCGGGACCGCGTATGTCCGCGTGCCGACGCCCCATTTCCGTGGAGAGAATATATGTCAGTTGGCTTGACCCCGAGCGACGAGCGGGCCGTCGGCGACCCGCCGGTCGGCCGGAGCGATGCGCTCAAGTGGCCGCCCCGCCTTTGGGTGGCGCTCTTCATCTTCAGCGGGGTGATCCTGCTCGATGGGCTCGATATCTCGATGATTGCCGTGGCAATCCCCGAAATCCAGGCGGAGTTCGGCATCAGCGCCGCCACCGCCCAATGGCTGGTCAGCGCCTATATCCTCGCCTTTGGCGGCTTCCTGCTGCTCGGCGGGCGCTGCGCGGACCTTTTCGGCCGCCGGCGCGTGCTGGTGGCCGGGCTCGGCGTCTTTGCCGTGGTGTCGCTGTTCGGCACGGTCACCAACGATCCGTTTCTGTTGATCGTTTCACGCTTCATCAAGGGCATGACGGCGGGCTTTACCGGGCCGGCCGCCATGTCGCTGCTGACTACGACCTTCCCCGAAGGTCCGCACCGCAACAAGGCCTTCGGCATCTTCAATCTTTTCGAAGCCTCGGGCTACTCTTCCGGCCTTATCGTCGGCGGCCTGCTCGCCGGGCTCGATTGGCGGTACATATTCGTATTGCCGGCGCCGATCGC